>JBBSUS010000211.1:0-5255 GCA_038234195.1 Hyphomicrobiales bacterium
ATCCCTTCAGTTTCAACAATCCGCGGCGGATCAGGCTTTTCATGGTGCCGAGCGGCATCTCGGCCCGGTTTGCCAGGTCTTCATAGGTCGATCCGCCGAAGAAGGCGGAGGTGATGGCCGAACGGCTGCGGTCGTCGAGCGTGTCCAGGCAATCGACCAGGCGACGGTTCTCGTCGTCGGTCTCCAGCATCCGAAGCCCGTCGGGGCGGTCGTCGGCGAGATCGAGAACCGCGTCGACCTGCTTGTCGTAGGCGCGGGGCCCGATCTGGCGCAGCCTGTCGATCGAGCGGTTGCGAGCGATGGTCGACAACCAGGTGATCGGGCTCGCCCGACCCGGGTCGAAGCGGTCTGCCCGATTCCAGATGATCAGATACACGTCCTGCAGCACGTCCTCCGCTTCTTCGCGACTGCCCAAGATACGCAGGCACACGCCGAAAAGCTTCGCGGAGGTTCGGTCATAGAGATGCTTAAGGGCGGCCTTGTCGCCGTCGGCGATGGCTGTCAGGCGCTCGACCAGATAGGCACGCCCCTCATCCGCACTCACTGTGGCCATTTTGCCATGGATCTCATTTTCGTCTGCGCCCGCTCGAAACACCCGAACAATGTCACTGCCGCATTGTCAACGCGCCGCCTGTGAGGCAACGCGACATGCCAATGGCACCAGTACCGGTCGATGCCGTCAATAGGGCGCCTCGCTGACGCCCATCTCAACATAGACGGATTTCAGCTGGCTGTAATGCTCGAGCGCCGCGCGGCCGTTCTCGCGGCCGAGCCCAGAGCGCTTGACACCACCGAAGGGCATCTCGACAGGCGTCAGATTATAGGCATTGATCCAGCAGGTGCCAGCCTGCAGCTTCGCGACCACCCGATGGCCGCGCTGGATGTCCCTGGTATAAACTCCGGCGGCAAGACCGAACTCGGTGGCGTTGGCCCGCTCGATCGCTTCCGCCTCGTCGTCGAAATCGAGGACACACATGACAGGGCCGAAGATCTCCTCGCCGGCGATGCGCATTCCGTCTGTCACGTCGGTGAACACCGTCGGCTCGACGAAGAGCCCCTCCGGAAAGGCCTCGATGCTGGCGGCGTTTCCACCGGCGGCAAGCGTCGCACCCTCGCCCCGGCCGATCTCCATGTAGGACAGCACCTTGTCGTATTGGGCTCTCGAGACGAGGGGCCCGAGATCGGTAGCCGGGTCCAGCGGATCTCCGAGCGTGATGGCCTTCATGCGACCGACCAGCTTTTCGACGAAGGTGGCGCGAACCGAACGCTCGACGAAGACGCGGGTGCCGTTCGAGCAAATCTGGCCGGTGGAGTAGAAATTGCCGAGGATCGCGCCGGATACGGCCGCGTCGAGATCGGCGTCGGCGAAGACCAGAATCGGCGACTTGCCGCCGAGTTCCAGGGTGACATGCTTGGTGGTGGCGGAGGCCGCCGCCATCACCTTGGCGCCGGTGGGCACCGAGCCGGTCACCGAAACCTTGGCGATCTTCGGGTGCGAGGCGAGCGCTGCGCCGACGGGGCCAAGGCCCTGCACGACGTTGAAGGCGCCGGCCGGGAGGCCCGCCTCGGTCAGAATTTCGGCAAGCTTCAGCGCCGACAGCGGCGTCACCTCCGAGGGCTTGAAGATCATCGCATTGCCGCAGGCGAGCGCCGGAGCGGCCTTCCAGGCGGCGATCTGGATCGGGTAGTTCCAGGCCCCGATCCCCGCGCAGACGCCCAGCGGCTCCCGGCGGGTGTAGGCGAACGAGCCCCCGAGATCGATATACTCGCCGTGCAGCCCCGCCGCGAGTGTGCCAAACCATTCGAGCGCATCGGCGCCTGAGGCCGGATCGGCAACGCGGGTCTCGGCGATAGCCTTGCCCGTGTCGAGAGTTTCCAGCTCGGCCAATTCGTCGTTCCGCTCGCGAACGAGGTCGGCAGCGCGCCGCATAACACGGCCGCGCTCCGCCGGAGTCATTGAGGCCCAGGCGGCCTGACCCTTTTCGGCCGCGGCCAGTGCCTGTTCGATAATGGCGGGGGTCGCAGAATGCAGCTTCGCGATCGTCTCGCCGGTGGCCGGATAGAGGCTCTCGAAGGCTTCGCCGTCGGCGTCCTCGACATAGCGGCCGGCGATATAGTGAGAGGCGGTCGGCTGGGCGCGCATGGCGGCTCCTCGTCGGCTGGCGGTTGTCGGGCTTTACGGACTTCCGGCGATCATTGCAAAGCGGCCGTCAGCTCATTATTTTGGTAGACGGGCCGGGAGGCCCTGCCGCTCGCGGGCCCCGGCCACGGTGAATCCTCTCGAATTTTCATGGACCTGTTCGAACGTCAACGACGCCATTTCAAGGCGGCATGCGGCGCGTCGGCAATCGCGAGCCCCGATGTCACGAGTCCGCTGCCCCTCAAAAGGACGAAATCGATGACCACCATTCAGCAGGCCTCTCGGCCAATCACCACACCGATACCCCCACCCGCGGTCGAGGCGCTCAAGGCCCAGGCCCGGCGACTGCGCACCGACCTCTCGGGGGACGGGCACGCGATCACTCACGGTCGCAGCCTCGAAATCGTCGCGCACCAGCACGGCTATCGCGACTGGAACACGTTGCACGCCACGGCGGCGGCCAAGGCGGAAAGGGAGGTCGGTGACCTTCGCATCGGCACGACGCTTTCGGGGCGCTATCTCTGCCAGGCTTTCACCGGCAAGCTGATCGCCCTGAAATCTCTGGCGGGCGGCAGCCGCTTCGGCGTGACGATCCGGTTCGATACGCCGGTCGACGTCGTTGCGTTCGAGAGCTTTTCGGCCTTTCGCCGGCAGGTCAGCGTCACCGTCGATGCTAAGGGGCGGACCGCCGAGAAGACCTCGAACGGCCTCAACCATCTGACGCTGGATCTCTGAGGCCTCCCGCCAAAGCGCGGGACCGGGCCGATGTCACTGTAGCCGGGTCGACATGACCGGGCGGCCCTTGTGCCGCCCGGTTCTTCGTGCGGGCAAGACGCCGCGGGAACGCAAGACGGGCGCGGCGGGTTTTAACGGCAAGCCACCCGAACCTTTCAAGAGGACAAGCCATGTCATCGATTTCGCCGCAGCGCGCAGCACCCGTCCCAGCCAACGAAGATCGCCGGATCACCATCGCGCCCGCATCGGGCCCGGTGATCGTCAATTTCCATGGCGCCATCATCGCCTCGGCCGACAATGCTCTGGTGCTTAGGGAGAACGGCCACCAACCGGTCTACTACATTCCCAAGGACCGCGTGGAGATGGGATTTCTCAACGCTACCGATCACCACACCACTTGCCCTTACAAGGGCGAGGCGCGCTATTGGTCGATTTCGGCGGAGGGCCAGGCTGCAGAGAATGCCGTCTGGGCCTACGACACTCCGAAGGACGGCGTGAAGGAAATCGCCGGTCACGTCGCCTTCGACAGGCGCCACGTCACCATCGACGCGCCGACGACCGATGCCGGCAAGTAGGCCGCTTCTTCTTCGGTCATCTTTAGACGCCAAAACCCGGCCGAAACGCTTCGGCCGGGTTTTCTTTAAAGCTTGGCTCGGTACGGCGACTGTGGCCGTTGCGAGACGAGTCAGTCGGTCTTGGGCGACTGAGGCGAGGCGGTCGTGTTGCTGGACGCCCCTGCGGCCTTGTCGTTCATCGCGGTTTTCGCGCCCTGATCGCTCTTGGGCGTGGCGTCTGACGTCTTGGTCGTCGCTGCCGGATTACCGACCACATCGATCGAATCATAGACGACGCCGTCCTCGACCTTCTTCAGATCGAGATTGGCCTCGTAGTACTTGCCGTTCGCAAGATAGCCTGAAGCCTGGTCGACAGCCTTGCTCGTCTTCTCGAGCGGCGTGAGCGCCATGACGTAGTTCATGTCGATGCCCGCCAGTTTCAAAGTGTCGATCGCGCTCTTGCGATCGCGGCTCTTCAGGGACTGGTTCGCCTTGCCGATCGCCGCGGTAGTGTCCGGCGTCACCTTGTAGCCTTCGGTCAGTGCGACCTGTCCATCGATGGGCAGCCATTTGACAGGCGTCTTGTCTGTCGAGCGCTTCTGGGCGTCCTGTTGCATCTGCTTGGGCGGGTTGATGTCGGACGCGGCCTTCATGAAGGACGTGTCATCCTTCGACGCCTTGTCGAGCGATCCCTGGGCCTGCTTGACCAGTGTGGTGGCTTGGTCTGTGTGGCCGTCGAAGATGGCGAGGCGCGCGAGACGCAGGTCGCGAAATGCGTTGAAGCCTTCCTTCGACAGTTTGGTGAAGTCGCGGTCGAGCGTCTTGTCCTGGGCCGTGTTCGTCCCTTTCGACGCCGTGGCATGGTTGGTCGCACTGTCGGTCTTCGACATGTCCGACGTGTTAGATGCCGCGTAGGCGACGGGGGCGAGCGCGGTCGCGGATGCGAGGACGGCTGCGAGGATCGTGACCTTGGTCATGAGGGACCTCCATTTCGATCAGGGCGCACCGACGGCCACCATGACCGCCCTGCCAGCATCCCGATCTCTGCTGAAGGAAAGTGCGGGCGAGGCACCATGTTGCATTAAAACCAGGTCATGACCCGGATTTAAGGTTCGGCAGCAGGCCCAAACGGATCACCGCTTCTTGTCGCTGTGGCCCAGATCGCGGTCTGGATCGAGGAGATCGCGCACCCGCTGCTTCAGCACCTTGGCCTCGGGAAAGCCGCCATCGGCCTTGCGCTCCCAGATCAACTGGCCCTCGTAGCGGATCTCGAAGATGCCGCCCGTTCCGGGCTTCAGAGCCACCTCGCGAAGCTCTTGCCCGAATGTCGACAGAAGCTCCTGCGCCATCCAGGCGGCACGCAACAGCCACTGGCACTGGGTGCAATAGGTGATCGCGATCCGCGGACCGCTGGCCGGATCGACGGGCAAGGCTTCCGTCGCTTGCTTCTGCGTCGTCCCGGGCACAGGGATCGTCTCCTATCGGGCGGTCTTGCCGCCGTTGCGTGGTCGTGTCGACAAGCGCTTGTCCTCGGCGCCGATCCGCATATCTGCGGCCTTCGAGCCGCCGACGCCCGCCAGGCAATACGCATCGGCCAAACGCGTTGACCGCGTGGCTCGCCCTCGAACGATCGGACGACATGCCCAATAAACTGACGTTCGACATAAAAGGCGGCAAGCGGCGAAGCGCCATCACCCGCGGACGGATTCGACTTCGGCGACTTTATCACGGCCATCGGCCGGAAGCGCTGCGCTTCCAGATGGCGGTGCTCGTCGTCGATCTGGCGATCATCGCGCTGTTCGTCGCCAGCCCGATCCTGCGCGGCA
>JBBSUS010000212.1:0-5251 GCA_038234195.1 Hyphomicrobiales bacterium
TATTTGAGGATCGCCTCGCCGCCGATCAGCAACGAGGTGTTGGACTGCTCGGCTGTCAAAGGGCGAACCGCATCGGTCTCGACAGCGAGCGAAGCGGCGACGCCTTCGCTGTGGGCTTTCGACGGCGTGAAGATCAAAGTGCCGCCATCCATCTTCACGTCCTCGCCGGCGGCGAGCAGCGCGATCATCATCTTGGCGAGATCCGGATTGCGGGCGCCGTCGACCAGCGCACCGATCTTCGGGCCCTGGCGCACCTTGGCGATCGTGTAGGGCAGCTCGGAATCCTGCGGATGCAGATAGCGCTCGCCCCAGCGGGCCGAGAGCGGCAGGAAATAACGCTGCTCGCCGGCGGCAGCCCTGACGGTGACCTCGGTGAGAAGATGCTGGGCCGAACCTGGCTGCGGCTCGCCGAGCACCGAAACCGTCACGTTGCGCGGCCGCTCGGACTTGCCGGCAAACCAGCGCTGGCCGGTGATGAAGTCGGGCATGACCGACTGGAGTTCGGTCAGATTGCGCCCGCCGATGGTCGCCTTGAGCGAACCCGGCGATACCAGGGTCGAGAAGGCCGGGAGCGGCACCGGGCCGCCCAAGGTCTGTCCGGTGCTGGCCAGATCGAACCAGAAGAAGCCGAAGGCCGGCAGCGTCAGCATGTAGGAATTGACGCCGATCTGCGGGAAGGCCGATTGCCCGAGCATCTCGACCGGCACGGTGCCGGCAAACTGTTCGAGATCAAGCTCGACGGCCTGCGCCGAAGACGACAGGTTGGCAACGCAGAGGATGCGCTCACCCTTGTATTCGCGCAGATAGGCGAGAATCTTGCGGTTCGAGGGAAGCAGGAAATTGATCTCGCCGCGGCCGAAGGCCTCCTTGGTGCGACGGACCTGGATCAACCGGCGCACCCAGTTGAGCTGCGAGGCCGGATTGTTCGACTGCGCCTCCACGTTGACACCCTGATAGCCGTAGATCGGGTCCTGGATCACTGGGAGATAGAGCTTTTGCGGATCAGCGCGGGAGAAGCCGCCATTGCGGTCGGCCGACCACTGCATGGGGGTCCTGACGCCGTCGCGGTCGCCGAGGTAGATGTTGTCGCCCATGCCGATCTCGTCGCCATAATAGACGGTCGGCGTGCCCGGCATCGACATCAGCAGCGCGTTCAGGAGTTCGACCTTGCGGCGGTCGTTGCCCATCAACGGCGCCAGACGCCGGCGGATGCCGAGATTGATGCGGGCGCGTGTGTCGGCGGCATAGGTGGACCACAGATAGTCGCGCTCTTCCTCTGTCACCATTTCCAGCGTCAGCTCGTCATGATTGCGCAGGAAGATCGCCCATTGGCAGTTTTCCGGGATGTCCGGGGTCTGCCGCATGATGTAGGTGATCGGATGCCGGTCTTCCTGGGCCAGCGCCATGTACATGCGCGGCATCAACGGGAAGTGGAACGCCATGTGGCACTCGTCGCCCTCGCCGAAATACGGACGCGTGTCTTCCGGCCACTGGTTGGCCTCGGCCAGCAGCATCCGGTCCGGATAGTGCTTGTCGAGGTCGGCTCGAATGGCCTTCAGGACGACATGCGTTTCGTCCAGATTCTCGTTGTTGGTCCCCTCGCGCTCGACGAGATAGGGGATCGCGTCGAGCCGCAAGCCATCCACGCCCATGTCGAGCCAGAAGTGCATCGTCGCGAGCACCTCTTCCATGACCTTGGGATTGTCGAAGTTCAGGTCAGGCTGGTGCGAGAAGAAGCGGTGCCAGAAATATTGCTTGGCGACCGGGTCCCACGTCCAGTTCGACGTCTCGGTGTCGGTGAAGATGATGCGGGTGAGATCGTAGCCCTTGTCGTCGTCGGCCCAGACGTAGAAATCGCGCTCCGGCGAGCCTTTCGGCGCGTTGCGAGCCGACTGGAACCAGGGATGCTGGTCCGAGGTGTGGTTTATCACCAGTTCGGTGATGATCCGCATGCCGCGCTTGTGGGTTTCCTCGATCAGCCGTTCGACGTCCTCCAGATTGCCGTAGGACGGGTTGACCGAACGATAGTCGGAGATGTCGTAGCCATCGTCGCGCAACGGCGAAGGATAGAACGGCAGAATCCAGATCGCCGTGACGCCGAGTTCCTGCACATAGTCGAGATGCTGGATGAGGCCCGCGAAATCGCCAATGCCGTCGCCGTTGGAATCGGCAAAGGTCTTGACGTGCAACTGGTAGATGACCGCATCTTTGTACCAGTCAGCCGCCTTCGGGTCGGGGCCCTGGTTCTGGTCGGCTGCGGCAACAATCGAAACTTGCTCGTTCATCAAAGGATCTTCTGGCTCAGGAGGAATTTTTCACGCAACGGGGAAAGCCCGTCAGCGCGTGATCTTGAAGACCGCGTATGGCCTGTCGTGCGGGTTCATCCACCAATGCTGCAGCTTGCCGTGCCAAAGGAGGTCTGCCCCCGACACGAGCTCTTCGGCGCGCACCGTGCCGTCGTCGGGCAGCCCAAGCTCCCAGAGTGGCACCTCGAAGGTGCCGCCCTGCGCCCGGTGCGGATCGAGCGAGACCATGAAGAGGATGAACGACGAGTGGTCTGCCGTCCACTTGCCGTAATAAAGGATGTTGTCGTTGTCGAAATGGTAGAAGGCGAGATTGCGGAAGTCCTTCATGGCCGCTTCGGTACGGCGCAGCTGATTGAAGAACGCAATGTCTTCGCGGATGTTGCCTTCGGCGTGCCAATCATAGGCCCTGATCTCGAACTTTTCGGAGTTGAGATACTCCTCCTTGCCGGGGATCGGCAGGAATTCGCAGAGCTCGAAGCCGGAGTAGACGCCATAATTGCCGGCGAGCGATGCCGCCAATGCTAGCCGCGTCCGAAATCCGGGGCGGCCGGCGGTCTGCAGATAGAGCGGGTTGATGTCGGGCGTGTTGACGAAGAAGTTCACCCTCATGAAGTCGGCGCACTCTTCCTGCGTCAACTCGGTCAGATACTCTTCCAGCTCCCACTTCTCGTTTCGCCACGTGAAATAGGAATAGGACTGGTTGTAGCCCACCTTGGCGAGGCGCTTCATCACCTTGGGGCGCGTGAAGGCCTCGGCGAGAAAGATCACGCCGGGATCGACCTTGTGGATCTCCGCGATCACCCATTCCCAGAACGGGAACGGCTTGGTGTGGGGATTGTCGACCCGAAATATGCGGACCCCATGCTCCAGCCAGTGCAGGAACATGTCGCGCATCGCGTACCAGATCGATGGCAACGCATCCCGGTAGAAGTGGAAGTTGACGATGTCCTGATACTTCTTCGGCGGGTTCTCGGCGTATTTGATGGTGCCGTCCGGCCGCCAGTCGAACCATTCGGGATGCTGCTTGATCCAGGGATGGTCGGGCGAGGCGTTCAGGGCAATGTCCAGCGCGATTTCCAGGCCATGGTCCTTGGCGGCCTTCATCATTCGCTGGAAGTCGTCCATCGTGCCGAGTTCGGAATGGATCGCCTCGTGGCCACCATCCTTTGCGCCGATCGCATAGGGGCTGCCGACATCGTCCCTGGTCGGCGTCAGCGTGTTGTTCTTGCCCTTGCGGTTGGTCTTGCCGATCGGATGGATCGGAGGAAAGTAAAGAACGTCGAAGCCCATCTCCTGAATGTCCGGCAGGCGCGCTATCACGTCGTCGAATGTTCCATGGATCTTCGCGTCGCCGGACTGCGAACGCGGGAAGATCTCGTACCAGGCTGAGAAGGCCGCGCGCTCCCGGTCGACCCAAACCGGAATGTCGACGGGAAAGCGCGAAAGATGCGTCCGCGTGCCGGCAACCGCGAGAAGCGCGATCGTCTCCGGCGCCATCATGAGTTCATACTGAGCGTCCGCATCGCTCTTGGCAGCCAGCTTGTCCAGTGTCTCGTGGAGCCTAATGAGGTCCTTCTGCTGGGCCTTCGAGCCGCGGCCGGATGCTTGCGCCCTCTCGACGAGTTCGCGGGCCTCGATCAGCTCGAGGTCGGTCAAGACGCCGGCGTCGCGCTTCTTTTCGGCCTCGTCCCGCCAAGTGGCATAGAGATCTCGCCAGGCGATGACGCTGTAACGATACGGACCGGGCGCGGCGAAGCGGATTTCGGCCGACCACCGATCGTTCTCGACGAAGATCAGCGGAGTTTCGTCCCAGCCCTCCTGCGGACCCGAACCAAAGACGACGGCGGCCGCGATCTTGTCGTGGCCATCGGAGAAGACGTCAGCCTCCACGACCATCGGCTCACCTTCGGTTCGCTTTACGGCGAAGCGACCGCCATCGATCTGCGGCGTGATACCCTCGATCGCGACCCGGTTTTCGGCCAGCGCCAGCAGAAGCGGTTCGCCCTCGGCGTTGTCCATCTTCTGGCTCTTCGACGTCTTGGGTGCGGTCGTGGATTTCACCATGGGCAAGTCTCTCGATCAGCAATCTGAAGTTTTCCGGTGACCGACGTATCGGCTGCGCACAAGGCACTTCACCTGGCAGCACCGGGTTAGGGGTAGAGGCCGAAGTGCGCTTGTCCAGCAACCGCCGAGGCTCCGATACGGGCCGTTGAAGGATTCTGGCCCCTGCAAGCTTAAGAGGCGAACGCGCCGGAGGTTCCCGATACCGAGCGGGTTTCATTCGATTTGCGTGCAATGCGGCATGGCAAATCTTTGATGAGACACCTGTGGCGGAATTTGTTTTTTCGCCGTCGCATCGGGCCTGCCGAGTGGTTGAGCCGATCGAACCGAGAGTCCGAAAGGGTCGGCCGGCTCAAAGGATCGCGGGCGTTACGCGCTGTGGGCTTTCACCACCTGCCGCTGCTCGCCAAGGCCCTTGCCGCCGAGCGTCACGACGTCGCCCGGCTTCAGCCAAAGCGGCGGCTTCATGCCGGCAGCGACACCGGCGGGCGTGCCGGTGGTGATGACATCGCCCGGCATCAGCTTCAGAAACTGCGACACGTGACTGACGATGGTCCTGATCGAAAAGACCATGTCGGCGGTGGTCCCGGTCTGCCTGCGCTCGCCATTGACGTCCAGCCAAAGATCGATCGTGGCCAGATCGTCAAGTTCGTCGGGTGTCACCAGCCAGGGCCCGAGCGGTCCGAAGGTCGGTGCAGACTTGCCCTTCACGTATTGCCCGCCCCGATCTTTCTGGAAGGCGCGCTCGGACACGTCGTTGCAAAGGCAAAAACCGGCAACGTGATCGAGGACGAGGTCTTCGGAGATGTAATGGGCCGCTTCGGCCATCACGATCGCCACCTCGACCTCCCAGTCGAGCTTGGTCGATCCCAACGGCACGACGA
>JBBSUS010000213.1:0-5250 GCA_038234195.1 Hyphomicrobiales bacterium
CAAGGTCGACATCCATCCGCATCTCTTCGATCGCAAGCTTTATCTCGGCAAGGACACGCCGATCGGCGGAACCGCTCATCAGGCGGGCACGCTGGTCTTCGGCGCGGACGCCGGGCACAGCGTCCTCGACCTTGAGTGCAAGGCGCACGGGATCGACAATCTCTACGTGACCGATGCGAGCTTCTTTCCATCGATCGGCGCGGTGAACCCGACCCTGACCATCATCGCCAATGCCTTGCGGATTGCCGACGTCATCAAGTCCCGCCTTGTGTGAGCCACGACCTTTCGAACAGCCTTTGACGGCGTGCCGTCCCTTCGTCGAGAAGAAACTGTCCTAACGCTCAAGGCACCGGCCTACCCCGTCCGTGCGCTAGTTTACCGGCCCGCGACAAAATCGAATTCAGTCGCAAATTCCAATTGCCGAAGCGGCGACGCCCACAGACAGCACCGGTCAATGACCGAGCTTCCATACGTAGTTTATAAAATTTGCGGAGTATTTCGATCTTTGGTGGGTGATGTAGGGTTCGAACCTACGACCCGCTGATTAAGAGTCAGCTGCTCTACCAACTGAGCTAATCACCCGCCGACGTCCGAAGACGTTTGGTAGCGCCTCCATAATCGGATCGCCGCGGGCTGTCCACCCCGTTGTGCTGGAGTTTTGCGGCGCCAGGGGATTATTTGGTGACGGGGCCATAGGCTGCGTCGGCTAACAGGCAGGAATGCTCGTTCAGGACCAGGGAAACAGACGCACCAATGACTTCGGCAAGCGCTCGGGCTCGATCCGGCGAATGCCCGAAACATGTTGATCGGCCATGCCATAGTGCTGGCCACCGGACGTCCGGCCCCTTGCCTGCTGAGCCGTGGACATCGACGCATTTGGGTGCGACTTCGGCGCGCCACTTGCACCCTCCTCCATCTCGTCGGGTATGTCGCGGAAGCGGATGCCGGCGAACAGTCCGCGACGGTAGACCAGTTTGGCGGGACGCGGGTCCATGCCATCGCCGACGACGATCATGAACTCCTTCGGCAGATGCGCCGACTCGTCGATGGTCAAAAGCGCGCCGGTGGCCGAGAGATTGCGCACGATGCAGTCGAAGGTGGAGTAGCCGTTGTTGAAGATCACTTTGGCGCGCTTGAGAGTCCGCATACGCGGTGCAACGCGGCGCTCGGTCCCGTCCGGTTCGGTCTCTGGCAGAGCGGGCATTGCGATCTCCTTGGCGAGGCTCCGATGAATTATCTTGCAGAATGCTTGCTGGATTATGAACTGGCGTTCGGCCAAGTCAAAAGAAGACCGGATGCTCTCCAAAGCGCTAATTCTTCATTATTTATTCAAAAGAACATCAGCGGGTTTCGCCAACCTGACTTTGCGCTCGTGCAACTGACCGAAGACCGCAGACCGCGGACCGCAAATACCCCCCATCGTTCGATCGCGCGGCGACGAAGGCAACGGCGCTTCGGCTTCTGGACCAAGGTCGTTCCGAAGGGTCCCCGCCTGCCCGCCCCGGCAAAGGGCAAGAACGGGCAGACGGGAAATCGATCGGAATCGATCGCTGTCGCGATGACGGCTTTAGTTCTTCGTCTTGTCGACCAGGGCGTTCGACTTGATCCACGGCATCATGCCGCGCAGCTTCTCGCCGACCTCTTCGATCTGGTGACGGTCGTTGCGGCGACGGATACCCTTGAAGCGCGCGGCGCCTGAATGCCATTCCTGCATCCACTCGGAGGTGAACTTGCCGGATTGGATGTCCGCGAGAACGCGCTTCATCTCCGCCTTGGTCTCGGCGGTGATGATGCGCGGACCCGAAACATAGTCGCCCCACTCGGCGGTGTTGGAGATCGAATAGTTCATGTTGGCGATGCCGCCCTCATAGATGAGGTCGACGATCAGCTTCACCTCGTGGAGGCACTCGAAATAGGCCATCTCCGGGGCGTAGCCGCCTTCCACCAGCGTCTCGAAACCGGCGCGGATCAGTTCGACGAGGCCGCCGCAGAGCACGACCTGCTCGCCGAAGAGATCGGTCTCGCACTCTTCCTGGAACGTCGTCTCGATGATGCCCGAACGGCCGCCACCGACGCCGCAGGCATAGGAGAGCGCGAGATCCAGGGCGTTGCCCGAGGCGTCGTGATCGACGGCGACCAGGCAGGGCACGCCGCCGCCCTTCTGATACTCGCCGCGCACGGTGTGGCCCGGGCCCTTCGGCGCGATCATGACGACGTCGACGGTCTTCTTGGGCTCGATCAGGCCGAAGTGCACATTGAGGCCGTGGGCGAAGGCAATCGCCGCACCGTCCTTGATGTTCGGCGCGATCTCGTCACGGTAGATGGCGGCCTGCAGTTCGTCCGGTGCCGCCATCATCATCATGTCGGCCCAACCGGCCGCTTCAGCGACAGTCATCACCTTGAAGCCGTCGGCTTCGGCCTTCTTGGCGGTGGCCGAACCGGGACGCAGCGCGACGGCGACGTTTCCGGCGCCCGAATCCTTAAGATTCAGCGCATGGGCGCGGCCCTGGCTGCCGTAGCCGACGATGGCGACCTTCTTCGACTTCACGAGATTGAGATCGGCATCCTGATCGTAATAGACACGCATGGTGGTTCCTCCTGTTGGCGTCGTGTTTGAGCATCGGACAAGACGTGGGACCCGTTTTCGGGTCCAACCGATGCGCGTTGAAGATTGAAAACGGGCGCCTCTACGCAACCCGCCCCGTCAGATTTACGGGCGTTTGCGACCGGATGTCTTCCACCCCGGAAAGGGCGAGGAATCGCCGTGCGGCGCGCTGCGCTGCCCGGTCGATATCGGCCGGCGACAGAACAAGCCGTTCGCCGAGAAGCAGACGGATCTGGTGGTCGCCGACCACCAGGCCAAAAAACGTCGAGAAGGCCTCCGCTCCGTTTGTATCGGCACTCCATTCCGTAGCGATGAGCCCGGCTTCGCGAGCTGCGCTCAACAACGGCTCCAGCCGCCGCGCCATGGCTGCCGGTCCGTTGGTCAGGACGATCGCCCCAAGGTCGAGCGTTTCCGATCCGGCTTCGGCGATGGCCAGGCGGTTGAGTGCGACCGAGGTCTCGCCGGAGATCACCGTCAGCCAGTCGAATGCAAACCGACGCAGTTCGGCGAAGAGAAAGGCCGCATCGATCGCGCCCTGCGGCAGCTTGACACCGCGCACCTTGGCGGCCTGCCAGCGCACTGTCGCCGTCAACAGTCCGTCGCGGTCGCCGAACCAGCGATAGAGCGTTTCCTTCGAGCAGCTGGCGGCCCGCGCGACCGCGATCATCGACAACGGTCGCTGTCCGCTGACGATCAGATCGAGCGTCGCGTCGAGCACGGCCTGCTGGCGCTCGGTCAGGGCCTCGACGGCCCCGCCCACGACAGCGCTGGCCTCACCTGCCCGCATATCCACCGCTGTTCGCCCTGTCGGGTGCATAGGTCGCCTGCGCCATTCGAACCGTACGGTACGGTTCTGTGATTGCCGGGCTCGATAACCGATCACGGGGCTGCGCGCAAGATGATTTCAATCGCCGAGTGCCACATGCGCCATGTCTGCGCGAACAACGAAACAAACGACGGGGGCTTCATCCCTGCAAGATGGGCCGAAGCAGGCCGGCGTCGAAGACGTGTCGGCCAAGGCATCTGCTCGCCGCACGGACGGATCGTTCCAAACGTCCGCCTTCAGCCTCGACCGCGAGAAGGCAATCCCCCGCTCATACCGCTTGCCCGCAGGCCTTTCGAAACCGTCGCACGGTCTCGGCCATCCCGAATTCCATCGCATCTGCCGTCAACCCGTGGCCGATCGACACCTCCGCAAGGTCGGGGATGCGGGCGACGAGGGCCGGCAAATTGGCGACGGTGAGATCGTGCCCGGCATTGACGCCGAGTCCGAGCTTGCGGGCGGCATCTGCCGTCGCACCGAGACGTTCTATCTCACCTGCCGCGGCGGCGCGGTCGCCATGCGTTCCGCCATAGGGGCCGGTGTAAAGCTCGATGCGGTCGCAACCGGTCGCGCACGCGGCCGTCATCTGCTCCGGCTCCGCGTCCGCAAACAGCGAGACGCGGGCGCCCGCAGCCTTGAGACGGGCCGTCACAGCCTTCAGCATGTCGGCGTCGGCGGAGAAATCCCAACCGTGATCGGACGTCGGCTGCGAGGGGTCGTCGGGCACCAGGGTCACTTGCTCCGGCGACACGCTCAAGGCCAGATCGAGAAACTCCTCGGTCGGATAGCCCTCGATGTTGAACTCGGCATTCGGAAACTCGTCGTCGATCAGGGCTCGCAGTTCCGGCAGATCGGCAAATCGGATGTGACGCTGGTCGGGCCGCGGATGCACGGTCAGGCCGTGGGCGCCATTTGCCAGCGCGATGCGGCCGATACCGACGACGCTTGGCCAAGGCAGGTCACGGCGATTGCGCAACATGGCGACGGCGTTGAGGTTGACGGAGAGTTCGGTCGACATGGTGATTTCCGCTGGCATGGGTTTCACCGCGACGACGGTTGAGCGCCGACGGACGGCGCAAACCGGCCGCCGGGAGCATCGAGCGCCACGGGCGGCTTGGCGATAGCACATCAGCGCGCCGATAGCACAAGTGTGACCACGCGGCAGATCGCGTCAGGACATCGGTTGCTACCGTGCGTTCAACAAGGAACCTGCAGCGAAAGGTCTACAATACGGCCTCTTCCGCAGTCTCCAAAAAACCGGATGCCGGGACCATCGCCTTACAAATCGGCAACACGGCATTCGGCGAGGTGATTGTCGGTTGACTCCTTGCCGCAGCCGCTACTCTTTTAGAGGCGACTATGCACAGTTTGTTCCGAGGGAGGGCGCAATGGGCGGCTCGAAATTCATTCCAATCGTCATTGCAGGCATCGTGGGCCTGTTCATCGGCTGGATTGTCAGTCCGGATGTCGACGACGTCGCCGATCAGGTCAATGGCCACGTCGACAGCCTGAAGGGCCCGATCGACCAGATCCAGGCGCAATTGAAATCCCTCTCCGATCAGGCTGCCAAGCCCGCCGAGCCTGCACCGGCGCCAGCCCCTAGCGACCAGCCGAGCAAGACCGAAACCGAGATTGCAGCGATCGGCACCAAGATCGATCAACTGACAAGCGATCTGCAGGGTCGCATCGACGCCGTGAGCAAGGCAATCGAAGAAAAGCCCGCCCCACAGCCGCAAGCCGCCGCGGCCACCAGCCCGACGGGAAATGGTCAGTCGGGAAGCGGCCAAGGTGGCGATCCAGCCAAGCTCGCCAGCCAGATCGG
>JBBSUS010000214.1:0-5246 GCA_038234195.1 Hyphomicrobiales bacterium
CTAGCCACGACCTCCATGTTCGCCAGCGCCCCGGACGCCAGGTTCGGAAATTTAGCGGCGGCTAACCTGACGCTGGTCACGGTGATCTTCGGCACCGTGCGCAACGCCTTCGAGCGGCCGCTGTCACCACAGGCGGCAGAGGAGCTGCGCGGAAACCTGAAGGTCATGTGCCGGGCATATCTGGCGGCACTTTCGGGCTGAGGGGCGCTTCGCAGGTCCGGTCCAAGGCCGTCCGCCCGGACAGTTTACCAATCGTGCCGGCCCGGCCGGTCGAAATAGCCGTCGTGAAAGAAGCCGGCCGTGGGGCCCGTGGCGCGAATGGTCGCCAGCTCGACGGCGATGCGCGCGCCTTCCTGCGGCGAGCGGTGTCCCTGATGGCCGTTCAGGTCGGTAGCGGTGAAACCGGGGTTCACCATGTTGACCTTGATGTTCGCGGCCAGCAGTTCTTTCGCCATGAGGACGGAGACCATGTTGAGCGCAGCCTTGGAGGCCTGATAGCCTAGAAGGCTCACGCCATAGGTTTCGCTGGTCAGGTCGAGCGATGCGCCGATCGAACCCAGGCTGCTGCTCATCATGACGACCCGGGCACCCTCCGATGCACGCAGGTACGGAAGGAACGCCTGCGTCACGCGCAGCGGGCCGAGCGTGTTGACTTCGTAGATCGCGCGCATGTCGTCGAAGCTTACCTCTTCGAGCGACGGCGCACCGCCGATGGCGATGCCGGCATTGTTGACCAGCACGTCGAGGCAACCGCCGGCTTCGCCGAAGGCCTTCGCGGCGGTGTGAACGCTTGCATCATCGATGACATCGAGATGAAGCGCGCGGGCGTCGATGCCTGTCGCGCGAAGTTCGCGTGCAGTCGCTTTACCGCGCTCCTGATTCCGACAGCCGAGCCAGACCGAATGGCCGATCTCGCCCAACTGTCGGGCGATCTCGAGGCCGATGCCCTTGTTCGCGCCCGTGACGAGGGCGATGCGCTTATTGTCCATAAGAAGTTCTTTCATCCTGTGCCGTTCTGCGGAGTGGATACCAGTTGCACCCTCCTCCCGGAATTCGCATTTGGATGCTCCCATCCGCCGTTCGATGGCAGCCCGGAAAAATTGCCCTTTCGGACTGACTGCGGAACATGGGCGGCGCGATTTTCGACCCGGCGACTCAGGTTTCGCGGGCGGACGCCTCGACCGGTCTCCTTTTCTTCCCCACCACTAACGCACGTTTCGCAGTTCTGAGCGACGAGGGGCACGAACTTCCTGAGATGAGATTAAGACCCACGATCCCTGCGGCGACGTCCAATGGCGGGTATCGCGTCGGGCATCATGCGGACGGCCCCCAAGACCATGGCCACCCCCGGCGAACCGGCAGAAGAATTTCGCCGAACTGCCTGGCCCGGACCGGAGCCGCCCTATCTGTTCCGAACCTGGAGAGACGACCGCGTGCGGATGACCCCTTCGCCCCCGACCTTCCAACCCAGACTGAGACTGCCCGAGGGTCCCCACGAGCGACTCCCACGACGCCTCCGACCGTCCCTTCGACACCGACGTCGTCGGCGCCGGTCCCGTCGGGTTGACCCTCGCCGCCGCGCCGGCGCATCACGGCGTCGCGTTCCGCATTCTCGAGAAGCGGACGGGCGCCTCCGAGAACTCGAAGGCCAACAACCTCTGGGCGCGCACCCAGAATCTGATCGACGGGCTCGGCTTCCTGCCGCACATGCGGGAGGAGGCCTACCGGATCGGGCGCGTCAAAGTGATCCTGAACGACGCGCCGTTCGACGTAGTACCCGTCGGATAGGTCGACAGTCCGCATCCCGAGCCTCTCTACACCGGTCAGGACGTGATCGAGGCCAATCTGTCCGAGGTCGTGGAGCGGAGCGGCGGCCCCGTCGAGCGGGGCCACGAGGTGACCTCGGTCTAGCAGGACGCGGACGGCGCGGTGGTGACCTACCGTGTCAGCGCCGGCGACGACGGGGAACCCGGTGCGCCGCAGACGCTGCGCGCCCGCTACGTCGTCGGCGCCGATGGCGCGCACGGTATGGTGCGCAAGGAAATCGGGCTCGAGATCGAGACCGACACGTTCTAGGGTCGCGGCAGCCGGCAGATCGACGCGAAGCTCATCTGGCGCCGCTCGCTCACGCCCGACCAGCTCTGGTTCTTCACGTTTCATTATGGGTTCGCCGGCGTAATGCCGGTCTGGGGCGGCTACCACCGGATCTTCATCATCGAGGAGCAAGCAGACGTTCCCGACCGCGACCCCACGCTGGAAGAGATGCAGGCCCGCGCCCGCAAGGTGACCGGCGACGCGACGCTTACGCTCACTGATCCGATCTGGTTAAGCCGCCACGGGTTCGAGCACGGCACGAACAATGGCTACGCTAAGGGCCGCGTCTTCCTCGTCGGCGATGCCTGGCACGAGGCGCTGCCCATCGGCGGGCAGGGGATGAACCAAGGCATGCACGATGCGGCAGGACTCGCCTGGCGCCTCGCCATGACCCGTGCCGGCCATGCCGGACCGGATATCCTCGAGAGCTACGACATTGAGCGGCATGGCATGCACGTGGCCCTCGACAAGCAACAGTTGGAGGGAATGAAAAGGCTCCTCTACCGCTCGAAGCTGAGTGATGTCGCACTCGATCTTGTGGCAAACTTCATCCCGAACCTCGGATCGTTGATCTTCGGCGTGAACGACCTGCAGCAGCTCTCGACCGCCTATCCCGACAGCCCGCTGAGCGAGGATCACCTGCGTCAGATCCTCACCTCCGGCGTGGCCCGCGCCGGCGACCGCGCGCCCGATGCGGAGGTGACGACGCGAGACTATCGGATCACGATGCTGTTCGACAGCATCTACAATCCCGACGGCCAGAGCTGGGGCTGGGCCCTCATCGTCTTCGACGGCCGCGAGACAGAGGCGGCGCAAACCGCGCTCGACGCGGTGTCCCGCGTCCGGAACCGTGACTGGATCCACCCGCGCCTGGTCTTGGCCGCGCCGGGCTCCGCCGGCTTCGACGGCGGCTCGGTGACGACGCTGTGGGACCTGAACAGCGCCGCCCAAGCCGCCTACGGCCTCTCCGGGACGCCCGCCCTCGTGCTCGTCCGACCCGACGGGCAGATCATCTTCCGGGGGCCGCTCGCGAAGCCAGACCTGCTTGCGGACTACTGCGAACGCGTCTTTCAGCGCGCTCCGTGAAGCCGTTTCCGGACATTCGGGGTGGGCGGTCCATTGATTGCGCCGGTCGGGCGCGATACGCCGATCTTCGCGGAACCGCGCGACTTGACACGCTAGGCTAAGGTGATTAGCCAGATCAGCATGACAGTCAGTTTCATAGAGTCGGGCGGCGGCAAGCTCGCCTTCGAGGTAGAGGGGGATGGGCCTCTCGTGATCTGCTCGCCCGGCATGGGGGACTTCCGCGATGCGTTCGAGCCGTTCGCCAGGCACCTCGTTGGTCGCGGATACCGGGTCGCCTGTGTCGATCTTCGCGGGCACGGGGACAGCACGACGGGCTTCGAGCGCTACGGCGACGAGGCGACGGCGGATGACCTCCTGGCGGTAATTGATGCGCTCGGTGGCGGGCCAGCCGTTCTTGTCGGTGCTTCGCTGTCGGCGGGTGCTGCCGTGATCGCGGCGGGCCGTCAGCCGGACAAGGTCCAAGGCCTGATCCTGCTCGGGCCCTATCTGCGCAACGGTGGCGGCAGGATGATGCGGGGCGCCCTGCACGTCGCGTTCGCGCGCCCGTGGGGGCCGACCATCTGGCGCATGTTCGCGGCGAAGCTCTGGCCTGGCCTCGGCGACGGGGCGGCGCAACGGGCCGCACGCTCGAAGGCATCGCTGACCCGCCCCGGCCGCTGGGCCGCCTTCCACGCCACGTCGGACGTGAACCATGATGTCGTCGCTCCGTGGATCGAACGCGTTCGGGCGCCGGTGCTGGTGGTGATGGGGAGCGCCGATCCGGACTGGTCGGACCCGTTGGCGGAGGCTGCCTGGGTCGCGTCGAACTTCGCCGGTGCGGAGACGGTCGCCGTTCAGGGCGCCGGACATGCACCGATGCTGGAGCGCCCCGAGATCGTAAATAAAGCCGCGTCCGCGTTCCTGGGGAGGATCTCGCCGGGCACCAGATCCATGCCGAGCAGTGCCTAGGGCGAACCTCGATGCCGAGGTCGTGACGCAAGCTGCGGCAGCCATCGTGGAGGTCGAAGGACTGGCCGCTCTGACGCTCGCCCGGGTCGCCACCGATCTTGGCGTGGCATCCCCCAGCCTCTACAAGCATGTCGCGGGTCTGGCCGATCTGACCGGTCGGGTCACCACACTCGCGATCCGTCGGATGAGCGACGCCCTCGCCGCAGTCGATACCGGACACGGTGCCCGCTGCGGCCTTGTCGCATTAGCTGATGCCTATCGCCGCTTCGCAATTCAACACGCGGAACTCTATGCGCTGACGCAGAACGCCACAGAATGTGCGTCCGACAATCAACGGATCGAAATCGCGAGGGCGCTGAAGATATTCGGCACGATCGCCGCCCGCTACGGCCTGCGGGACGCGACCTCGATTAATGCCATTCGGATGGTCCGGGCCGCTCTGCACGGGTTCGTGGATATCGAGCGTCGCGGCGGGTTCCAGATGCACCAAGATATCGACGAGAGCTTTTTCATGCTTGTGGACATGCTCGATGCCGCATTGAGCGGACTTGCCGCCAAGACCCGCAATCCATCTGCCTCACGCGAGGAGTGCTCTGTCGATGCGGGCCGGACATGACCGGCACGCAGACGCGGGATGTTCACGTCTGAGGCGCCGACCCGCCCAAGGCTCACCAAAGGCGCCCGGTGCTGGCTCCGGCTGACGGCCTTAGCCGTTCCCGCAATTCTCGGACGGCGTGGTACCAGCCGAACCGGGACGTGACATCGCGGTGCTGATCACCAATTCAAGGAATGGATATCCCCATGACCACTCTCGATCCAAAAGACGGCTATCTCGTGCTCATCAACACGTTCGAGGTCAAGCCGGAGAACGCCGACAAGCTCGCGGAGATCCTGCACGAGGCATCGGGTCCGATCGGCAAGATGCCGGGCTTTATCTCGGCCAACCTGCACGTCTCCGCCGACAAGACCCGTGTGGTGACCTAGGCTCTGGACCCATTAAATCGCTTGCGGTTGGGGCAACTCATTGATTCACTGGCGGCACCAGGGAGGAGCTGCCATGACCGATATGATCCTGCTTTCCGACGACCAGATGGCGCGGGTATCGCCGTTCTTTCCGC
>JBBSUS010000215.1:0-5239 GCA_038234195.1 Hyphomicrobiales bacterium
ATCGCCGCCAGCCTGATGGTCTATCTGCTGGTTGCGGTGCTGAAGCCTGCCGGCACCATGGAGCCGGGCACGGGGACGTTCGCTCCCGGTGCCCAACTGCCGCGGCTGGGCGGGTTGTTCGACCTCGTCGGCGCTTCGCTGGGCGGCGCGCCGCTCAATGTCTCGCTGTTCGTGGCTCTCGCGGCGTCCTTCGGCGTCTGGCTTCTGATCTGGCGCACGCGGCTCGGCTACGAGATCCGCACCCTCGGCTTTTCGCCGCGCGCGGCGCGCTATGCCGGCATGTCGGACACGCGGGTGATCGTCGTCACCATGATGATTTCCGGTGGACTCGCCGGCATGATGGCGCTCAATCCGGTGATGGGCGACCAGTTCAGGCTGCTCATCGACTTTCCTGGCGGCGCGGGCTTCGTCGGCATTGCGGTGGCGCTGATGGGCCGCGGCCATCCGGCCGGCATCCTGCCTGCCGCTTTGCTCTTCGGCGTGCTCTATCAGGGCGGCACGGAGCTTTCCTTCGACATGCCGAGCATCTCGCGCGACATGATCGTCATCATCCAGGGGCTGGTCATCCTGTTCGCCGGGGCGCTGGAAAACATGTTCCGGCCGGCGATCGACGCGGCCTATCAGCGGATGCGGTTCCGCCGCGACGTGACCGAGCCGGCCGCGCTAGGAGGCGAGTGATGGATTACGGCACCGCGCTCGACATCCTTGGCTCGACCATCCGCCTGTCGACGCCGCTGCTCTTCGCTGCGCTGGCGGGCCTTTATTCCGAGCGCTCGGGAATCTTCGACATTTCGCTCGAGGGCAAGATGCTGATCTCGGCCTTCACCTCGGCCTCCGTCGCGGCGGTCACCGGTTCGGCGTTCCTGGGCCTTGCCGCCGGCATCTCGGCCGCCATCGCCTTTTCGCTGATCCACGGCCTCGCCTCGATCACCTATCGCGGCAACCAGATCGTCTCCGGCGTTGCACTGAATTTCATCGCCGCGGGTCTGACGATCATTCTCGGCCAGTATTGGTTCTCGCAAGGCGGGCGCACGCCGAGCCTCATCGGCGGCGCACGCTTCGGCCCGATCCATCTGCCCGGCGAGGAAGCGGCGCATGGCATTCCCGTCATCGGCCCGTTCTACGCCGAAATCCTCTCGGGCCAGACGCTGCTCGTCTATGTCGCCTTCACCATGGTGCCGGTCACATGGTGGGTGATGTTCCGCACCCGCTTCGGCCTCAGGCTTCGCGCCGTCGGCGAAAATCCCGCGGCGGTCGATACGGCCGGCATCTCGGTCGCCTTGCTGCGCTACCGCGCGGTGATCATCTGCGGCGTGCTCACCGGCTTTGCCGGCACCTATCTGTCGGTCGCGCAGGCCGCGGGCTTCACGCGCGACATGACCGCCGGCAAGGGCTACATCGCGCTTGCCGCACTGATCTTCGCCAACTGGAAGCCGGTGCCGGTGATGTTCGCCTGCCTGCTCTTCGGCTTCCTCGACGCGATTTCGATCAGGGTTCAGGGTGTGCAACTGCCGTTCATCGGCGAGATTTCGGTTCAGGCCGTGCAGGCGCTGCCCTATATTCTCACCGTCATCCTGCTTGCCGGATTTGTCGGCAAGGCGACGCCGCCCAAGGCCGGTGGCGTGCCCTATGTCAAGGAACGTTGATCAAATGTCGGACGACCTTTTCGCGATGGCGAAATCCGCCATGCGGCGTTCCCATTCCCCCTACTCGAAGTTTCCGGTCGGCGCCGCGATCCGCACCAGCGACGGTCGGCTGTTCTCGGGCTGCAACATCGAGGTGGTGAGCTTTCCGGAGGGCTGGTGCGCCGAGACGACGGCCATCGCCCACATGGTGATGGACGGCGCCACGAAGATCGCCGAGATCGCCGTTGTCGCCGAAAAGCTGCCGCTCTGCAGCCCTCGCGGCGGCTGTCGCCAGCGCATCGCCGAGTTCGCGACGGCGGAAACCCGGGTTCATCTCTGCGATGTGAATGGCGGCGTGAAGAAGACCGTGACCATGGCCGAACTCCTGCCGTTCGCCTTCGAAACCGAGACTCTGTCTTGAACCCGGCGGCCGTTTTCCTGAAGGCGCATCTCGGCGAACGCTCGCCGTCCGTTGCGATGGTTCTGGGCTCCGGCCTCGGCGATCTCACCCGCGCGGTCGAGGACGCGGTGACGATCCCCTACGCCGACATTCCCGGCTTTCCGGTGAGCGTGGTGTCCGGTCATGCCGGATCGCTCGTCGCAGGACGGCTAGGTGGGAAGGAAGTGTTGATCCTCTCCGGCCGGGTGCATTACTATGAAAGTGGCGACGCGGCCGTCATGCGCCCGGTGATCGAGGCGGTGCGCGATCTCGGGATCGGAACGCTGGTGCTGACCAATTCGGCTGGCTCCGTGCGTGAGGAAATTCCACCCGGCGCGGTGATGTTGATCGAGGACCACATCGCCTTTTCCGGCCGCAATCCCTTGATCGGCGAGGCCACCGAAAGCCGCTTCGTCGGCATGACCACGGCCTATGACGGGGGACTTCGCGCCGCCTTCGCCACTGCTGCGCGGACCCATGGCGAAACGGTCTTCGCGGGCGTCTACATGTGGTTTTCCGGCCCGTCCTTCGAAACCCCGGCGGAAATCCGCATGGCGAGGACATTCGGCGCCGATGCGGTCGGCATGTCGACCGTGCCCGAGACGATCCTGGCACGCTTCTGTGGGCTGAAGGTGCTGGCCGCGTCGGTCATCACCAATTACGGAGCCGGTATGACCGGCGCCGAACTCGCTCATGACGAGACCAAGGCGATGGCGCCGATCGGCGGGGCGCGGCTGGCGACGATCCTGATCGCGATGCTGCAGACGGGAGGTTTCGATGGATGACGCCGTTCGGCAAAGGCAGGCGAAGGCGCTGATTGCCTGCCTCGACCTCACCAATCTCGACGAGACCTGCAACGAGGCCGAAATTGCAGCGCTCTGCGAGCGCGCGGCGACCCCGGTGGGCCCGACGGCTGCGATCTGCATCTGGCCGCGCTTCGTCGCCTTTGCCCGAGGGCGGCTGGCCGCTGGGATCCGCATTGCGACCGTCGTCAACTTTCCGGCCGGCGGCGACGACGTCGAGGCGACGATTGCCGAGACGAAAAAAGCCGTCGCCGATGGGGCGGACGAGATCGATCTCGTCATCGCCTATCGCAAACTGCCGGACGGTTCGGATTTCGTCGAGGACCAGGTGCGCCGCGTGAAGCAGGCGGCTGGGCCCGCTCGCCTGAAGACCATCCTGGAGACGGGCGAGATCGGCGATGCCGACACGATCCGTCTCGCCTGCCGGGCGGCCATCGCCGGCGGGGCGGATTTCCTCAAGACGTCGACCGGCAAGGTGAAGGAGAATGCGACGCTGGTCTCTGCGCGGCTGCTGCTTGAATCCATCGCCCAGTCGGGCAAGGCCATCGGCTTCAAGCCCGCCGGCGGGATCAAGAGCTTCGAGGACGCAAAAGCGTATTTCGATCTCGCCGAACAGATTTGCGGTGAGGGCTATACGACGCCCGAGCGGTTTCGGCTGGGAGCATCGGGCGTGCTCACCGATCTCCTGGCTGTCGCGACGACGGGCGCGCGCGATGCCAAGGCCGAAGGGTACTGATGGCCGTTGTGTCGGATCGTAGCACCGGGTCGAATGCCCGACCGCCGCAGGAAATCATCCGGGACAAGCGCGACGGGCGCGAATTGTCCGCGGCCGACATCAAGGGCTTGGTTGCCGGGCTGGCCGGTGAGCGGGTGTCCGACAGCCAGGTCGCGGCGTTCGCCATGGCGGTGTTCTTCAAGGGCATGAACCGCGCCGAGACGGTCGCCCTGACCGAGGCGATGCGCGATTCCGGCGATGTGCTCGACTGGGCATTTCTGGAGCGGCCCGTGGTCGACAAGCATTCGACCGGCGGCATCGGCGACAATGTTTCGCTGATGCTCGCGCCGATCGTTGCCGCCTGCGGCGCCGCGGTGCCGATGATCTCCGGCCGTGGCCTCGGCCACACCGGCGGCACGCTGGACAAGTTAGAGGCGATCCCGGGTTATTGCGTCACGCCCGATGCAGAAACGTTCCGAAGGGTCGTCCGCGAGGTCGGCTGCGCCATCGTCGGGCCGACGGGTCGCTTCGCGCCTGCGGACGGACGCATCTATGCGATCCGCGACGTGACCGCGACGGTCGAATCCGTGCCGATGATCGTCGCCTCAATCCTTGCGAAGAAGCTTGCGGCCGGTCTCGACGGCCTCGTCCTCGACGTGAAGTGCGGCAGCGGTGCGTTCATGCCGGACATCAAGGATGCGCGGGTGTTGGCGCAAAACCTCGTCGCCGTGGCGAATGGTGCCGGCCTCAACACCATGGCGCTGCTGACGCGGATGGACGAGGCACTGGCATCTTCCGCCGGCAATGCGGTTGAGGTGGCAAATGCCGTACGCTTTCTCACCGGCGAACAGCGCGATTCAGCGCTTGCGGACGTCACGCTGGCTCTGGCCGGTGAGATGCTGGTGGCGGCCGGTCTTGCGGCCGATGCCGCGTCTGGCCGGGCGATGGCGCTCCAGGCGCTGGCAAGCGGTGCCGCCGCCACGTCCTTCGGGCGGATGGTCGCCGGCCTCGGCGGTCCAGTGGACTTCATCGAGCGCATGGAGACCTATCTGCCGGAGGCGCCCATCGTTCGACCGGTGCTATCCGATTGCGACAGCACGATCGTCGCCATCGACGCCCGCGCGATCGGTATGGCGGTTGTCGCCCTTGGCGGCGGGCGCTCGCATCCGAAGGACATCGTCGACCCATCCGTCGGCTTCACGAACCTCAAGCGGATCGGCGATCGGGTGGATCGTGGTGAGCCCTTGGCGATGGTCCACGCGGCAAGCGAGGATGCGACCGAGGCAGCAGGGCGGGCGCTGCGGGCGGCCTATGTGCTGGGTGAGGGCGTTGTCGCGCGAAGCGTTTCGGCGATCATCGAGCGCGTCGGCTGAGCCACTCTTCACGACGCGACGATAGGTGCCGCCGCGAACGGTTCTGCTGACCTGACGCCGCGCCTATTGCCGAAGTGTCAGTCGATTGTCGCTGATTTCGAATTTCGACAGCCGTTTGAGAAAGCTCATGCCGAGCAGCGCCGTGGACAGGGTGCCATCCCTGGTTACGATCGCGTCGACGTCGGTCATCGCGATCGGGCCGACTTGCAGGCGGGCGATCGTGACCTTCGCCGCCGGGGCTTCGCCGGTAGCGGTCGAGACCTTGTAGCGAAAATCGGCAGCGC
>JBBSUS010000216.1:0-5229 GCA_038234195.1 Hyphomicrobiales bacterium
GGACAGGGTGTTGCCGGTCTCGTCGCCGTCACGCCGGCCTGCGGCTTCGTCGGACCGGTCGGCGCCATCGTCCTCGGTCTCATCGTTTCGCCGGTCTGCTACTTCTTCGTCTCGGTGGTGAAGAACACCTTCAAGTACGACGACAGCCTCGACGTCTTCGGCGTTCACGGCATCGGGGGCATCATCGGGGCGCTGAGCACGGGCATCCTCGCCTCGACCTCGCTCGGCGGCGTCGGTTATGCCGAAGGCCAGACCATGGCGGGGCAGATGTACGTTCAGGCCGAGAGCGTGCTGATCACGGTCGTGTGGTGCGGCGTCATCTCGACGATCCTCTATGCGATCGTCAACGCCATCGTGGGCCTGCGTCCGAGCGTCGAGCAGGAGCGTGAAGGTCTGGATCTCGCCTATCATGGCGAGGCGGCCTACCACTCCTGATCGGCTTCGGCTCCAGCCGAACCATCACCATCAAGACTTCTGGAACGGGCGCTTCGGCGCCCGTTTCGTTTTTGCGAACGGCAAAATTCAGTGTGCGAGAACGTCCTGCCATTCGCTATTGCGCTCGAACTGTTCGCGGGCGAAGGGGCAGGCCGGGTCGACCGTCAGGTTTTCGCCGCGTGCCCATTCGACGCCAGCCGAGACGAGCGCTGCGGCGATGCCACGGCCGCGCGCGACGTCGGGCACGAAGGTGTGGTCGAAGATGACGACGCCATCCGCGCGGCGGATATAGGTCATCTCGGCGGCGCCATCTCCAAAGGTGAAGCGGCCGTTCTCGCCGGACTGCTCGTGGCGAATCTGCATGGCAAAATACCTTGTCCGATCGACCAGGAAGTCGAAGCGGAGGCTTGCGGTTCCCGCACACATGCGGGCAAAGTCGGATTATGCACGCTTCTGCGCGTAACCTCTGCTTAAGCTTAAACAGGCCTTAACCAGCGGCCCTCTAGTGTCGAGCCACCATGGGAGAGTGCCCTGAATATCCGGGGCTATTCCCCTTAAGCGACGACAGGCAGGGGCAGATGGCAGCGACGGCAACCGGCGAAAGCGAAACCTCCTTTTTCAGGCGTCAGGGCGAAATCGGCGCGGCCGCGGCCCTGATCGGCCTGGCTGGCTATCTGGGCCTTGCCTGCGCCACCTGGAACGTCAGCGATCCCTCGCTGTCGCAATCGAACCAGAACATGGTCGAGAACTGGGCGGGGGGATCGGGTGCCGTCGTCGCCGACCTCGTGATGCAGATCTTCGGTCTCGGCGCGGCCTTGGTCGTGGCACTGCCCGCCATCTGGGGGCTGATGCTCCTGGCCGGCCGGCCGGTCGACCACATCTGGCGGCGGGCCTGGTATGCCGTCGCGGGAATCGTGCTGGCTTCGGCGGCGCTCGGCTGCCTTGCCGTTCCGGAAGGCTGGCCGCTACCGATCGGCCTCGGCGGCGTTGCCGGCGATATCGTCCTGAAATTTCCCGCCCTTGCCACCGGCGCCTATCCGTCCGGCATTCTTGGTGCCATCCTCGGCCTTGTGTTGACGGCGCCCGCCGCCTGGCTGTTCCTCAATGGAGCCGGCATCGTGCGCGGCAAGACGACGTCTGCCCCGGTTCGCGACCCCCGGTTCGACGGGCGTCGCGGGACCAGCATTGCGGCCGAAGAGGACGAGGACGAGACCGGCGAAGGGCGCATGGCGCTGGTGTTCGGGGCGCTCGCCCACACCGCCTACTCGATCAAGTCGACGATCCAGCGCCAGTTGGAGAAACGTCGTGAGGCGCGTCGTCCTCAGGAATTCGGCGATCGCTTCGACGACTGGCAGGACGAGCCCGACGATTTCGCGCCCCGCGTGCCGCAGGCGGCCGCCGTGCACCGGGAAATCCGCGTCGCCGAGCCGGCCTATGACAACGGCGCGGCCCATGATCCGATGGCCGGCTACGAGGCCGACGGCGGCGACATGGACCCGCGCTTCGACGAGAACAGCGCGGCCGGAACCGCAGACCAGGGCTACGACGGACAACGTTACGATGACCAGGCGTTTGCGCCGGCCCAGGCCTATGGCGACCCCGGCGCATACGACGATGGCGGCTACAATGATGGTCATGGCGCTCGATCGCCATCCGACGACGACAGCATGATGATCGATGCCGGCGACCGCGTGTCGCCCAACGCCGCGCCGATACCTGAAGAGGGCGGCGGCTGGCGGGGCCTTCTCGCGGGCAACATCGTCGCCTTTCCGGGCCGCCGGCCGGCCAAGCCTGCCCGCACTGAGCCTTCGCTTCAGGCGCAAGGCGGTGCTTCGACCCCGGATCAGAATGCTGCCCGCTCCGGCGCTGTTACCGGTGGCGGTCAGCGTCCGGCGGACGGGCGCGGACAGGCGGCGGCGAGCGGTTCGTCGCAGCGTGCCGCGGCGCCCGAACTTGCAGCCCGCGTCGTGCCGCAGGCGACCGTCACCGCCGAGCAGCAGCGCCTGCGCACGGGCTCGGGGCGCGCCGTCGCGCTGAAGCCGGCGATGACCGTCGCCGATCCGGTGAAGTTCGAACTACCCTCGATCGAGTTCCTGACCCCGCCCAAGGCCAGAAGCCGCGATTCGACGCTGTCGCCCGAGGCTCTGCAGGAGAATGCGCGGCTTCTGGAAGGGGTGCTGGAGGACTTCGGCGTCAAGGGCGAGATTCTCGAAGTGCGGCCGGGTCCGGTCGTGACGCTCTATGAGCTGGAACCGGCCCCCGGCATCAAGTCGAGCCGTGTCATCGGCCTGTCGGACGACATCGCCCGCTCGATGTCGGCGATCGCGGCCCGCGTCGCGGTCATTCCAGGGAAGAACGCCATCGGCATCGAACTGCCGAACCAGCGCCGAGAGACGGTCTATTTTCGCGAGATGATCGGTTCGGAAAGCTTCATCAACAGCAAGAGCAAGCTGGCTTTGGCGCTGGGCAAGACCATCGGCGGCGAACCGGTCATCGCCGATCTCGCCAAGATGCCGCATCTGCTCGTTGCCGGCACCACCGGTTCGGGCAAGTCGGTGTCGATCAACACGATGATCCTGTCGCTGCTCTACCGCATGACGCCGGCCGAATGCCGAATGATCATGATCGATCCGAAGATGCTGGAACTGTCGATCTACGACGGTATCCCGCATCTCCTGTCGCCGGTCGTCACCGACCCGAAGAAGGCCGTCGTCGCGCTGAAATGGACCGTGCGCGAGATGGAGGACCGCTATCGCAAGATGTCGAAGGTGGGTGTCAGGAATATCGACGGCTTCAACGCCCGGGTGAAGGCGGCGATGGAGAAGGGCGAGACCATCTCGCGCACCGTCCAGACCGGCTTCGACCGCGAGACCGGCGAGCCGATCTTCGAGACCGAGCAGTTTGACCTCTCGCCGCTGCCCTACATCGTCGTCATCATCGACGAGATGGCCGATCTGATGATGGTCGCCGGAAAGGACATCGAGGGGACCGTCCAGCGGCTCGCCCAGATGGCCCGCGCCGCCGGCATCCATGTCATCATGGCGACCCAGCGCCCGTCTGTCGACGTCATCACCGGCACGATCAAGGCGAATTTCCCCACCCGCATCTCCTTCCAGGTGACGTCGAAGATCGATTCGCGCACCATCCTGCAGGAGCAGGGCGCCGAGCAACTGCTCGGCATGGGCGACATGCTGTTCATGGCTGGCGGCGGCCGCACCCAGCGCGTCCACGGCCCATTCGTCGACGATGCGGAGGTCGAGCACATCGTCGCGCATCTGAAGAGCCAGGGCGTGCCGGATTATCTCGACTCGATCCTCGAAGAGGACGACGAGGATGGCGGCGATGCGGGCTCTGGCAGCGGCTCGTCGAGCGGCGGCGATCTCGACGAGGGTGCCGATCTCTACGACCAGGCAGTCGCGGTCGTTTTGCGCGACGGCAAGGCCTCGACGTCCTACGTCCAGCGGCGTCTGTCGATCGGCTACAACCGAGCGGCCTCGATCATCGAGCGGATGGAAAAGGAAGGCGTCGTCGGCGCGGCCAACCACGCCGGCAAGCGCGAAATCCTGGTTCCGACCGAAGACGACAAGATGTAGGACTGGCGCTTCGCGCAATTCATGCACGACATTGCGATCGGGTCGGATGCACATCCGGCCCGATCGTTTCGTTCAAGCGACCGAGGCCGCGTGATCTGCCCGTTCAGCGCCGGTTCAGCCGCTTGATGACCAGATGCTCAGCCAGATGCCACGCCCATGCCCTATTGCGGTTTGAAGAACAGCGCCGACATCTGAGAGCAAACGCGATGTCGGCCGATCGCTTGTCGCCACCAGACGGCATGGGCCGCGTGCGGGCATTGACCATTCGAGGAAAGCTGAGACCATCATGGCAACGACCAGATTTTTGCGCGGGTTCAGCCGCGGCGTGCCTGCCCGGACAGCGATTGCGGCGACCGGGCTGATGTTGGCCGCGAGCGCGGCATTGCTGCCGCTATCGGCGGAGCCGGCCTCGGCCCAGGCGGCCGCCCAATCCACCACGGCGCAGGCCATCGCCGACCACTTTCAGGCGATCCCGTCGATGCACGGCTCCTTCGTGCAGTTCGACCCGAATGGCGGGCAGTCGGAGGGAAAGTTCTACATCGAGCGGCCGGGCAAGGTGCGCTTCGACTACACCTCGTCGCCGCTGCGGGTGATCTCCGACGGCTCGAACGTCGCGGTCAACAATCGCAAGCTCAACACCTGGGACATCTATCCGCTGTCGAAGACGCCGCTCAAGCTGCTCCTGAACCGACGGATCGACCTTTCCGACGCCAACATCCAGTCGGTGAAACAGGATCCGGATCTGACCACCATCGTCATGGGCGATCGTTCGGTCTTCGGCAATTCGCGCATCACGATGATGTTCGACAGCAAGACCCAGGACCTGAAGCAGTGGACGATCCGTGATGCCCAGGGCAAGGACACCTCGGTGATGATCTACGACGTCGCCAAGGGCGGCGACATCAAGAACTCGGCTTTCAGCATTCCCTATACGGCGATCAGCCAGGGCCAGACCGGCAACAAGTAGTCGTCGGGCCTGATGGCTCGTCACGACAAGGCCGCCCTTCGCAGGGCGGCCTTTTGCTTTGGAATGGCGGGCGTTCAACATGGTGGGTGGATCGCAGGGTTGCGGGAGACGCCTGCGCGCCATAAGCGGAACCGGATTCTCCCATGCCGGATTTGCCCATGTCCTTCTCCATCGCCACCTGGAACATCAATTCGGTTCGCCTGCGCGCGCCCCTGGTCGAGCGGCTGCTGTCCA
>JBBSUS010000217.1:0-5201 GCA_038234195.1 Hyphomicrobiales bacterium
CACGTCGATACAGGCCCGGCCGGATTTCAGGCCGCCTGCGCCCGCTCGGACGTCGAAGCGGCCTCGGCGGCAGACCGGTCACCGGATCGGCGGGCGGCGTGCCAGTCGGCGCGGGCCAACAGCGTTTCGAGGCGTCCGGATGCCTCGCGTGCTTCGGCCAGTTGCGCCTCAAGCCGGCGGACGGTCTCGACCCCCTCATGCGTTAGCGCCACGACCACCTCGGCGGCGCGGGTGATCGAACGATCGGAGTCTTCGAGCGCTGCGGCCAGGCCGCTCTCGCTGTCGCGCAGCACCTTCAGCTCCTTCATCATCCGGCCGCTGCGCAGCGCGGTGACCATCAGGGCGACGAGGAGAACCAGGTCAATGAGGTAGGATGCCATCGATGAACTCCTCTGCCGGATCGATCCGTTCCTCGATCCGCACCACGTAGTTTTCTCGCGAGCGGCCCATGCGGGCCCTGAACAGCGGCCTGTCCTCGCATTCGACGGCGATCAGATCGAGCGCGCCGATGTCGAGCGGGATGGTCTGGCCGACGATGAGCGTCGCGACGGTCGCCAGCGGCACTCTGGTCCGGGCGAGCACCGCGTCGAGACGCATGTCGCTCATGGCGAAGCTCTCCTCGATCGCCTTCGACCAGCTTTCGTCCTTGTCGAGAACGCGCGCCGGCGGCATCTCAACTAGATAGCGCCGATGCGGTGCGAAATATCCGTCCGGAAAGGCCACTGAAAGGTCGACGGACTGACCGCCGATCGCAAAGTCGAAGCGGAAGAAGACAAAGCGGTGGTCCGATCGCTTCACGTCGCCGCCCGATGGCGTCTCGTCATCCTCGTCGGCGGCGAACATCGCGGCCGGAGAGGTCAGATCGCCGAGGGTCAGGTCGAGCGGACCGAGTGGCGCGAAGGTGGTCGACGCCATCGCGGCAACCGTTCCGAAGGCCAGCCGCACGAGGCTCCTGTCGAGATCGCTCGCAGCGCGCAACGGCGCCTCGGCTTCCGGTTGCGCGCCGAAGAGCGCGGCAATCAGAAGCTCGGTGCCCTGGGCACCGAGCGTGATCCATCCGGGAACGACAAATCGGCCAGAGGACAGGTCGCAGGCAAAGCCGTCCGCCTCTCCTCCCTTCTCGCTCTCGCCGTCGGGCTCGGGCGGGCCGTCCACTTCGATCTCCCGGAACGAGACCGTTGGCGCATCGACGGCCACCGCCGCGAAGCGTTCGCTCATCGCCTGCGCCCAGCCTTCGGCCATCCTGGCCAATCGCGGCAGGCGGCGCGGATCGATGGCTGCCGCGCTGCGCAACCGATCGCGGATATCGGCGCCGGTTTTGCCGGCATCGACGTCAGAGGTCGGCAGGGTTGCGCTCATCGGCTCAAGCTCCGGCTGCCACAGCAGCACCGCCGCCGATCGTCTCGGTCTCGACTTGGTCGATCGAGGGGCGATCATAGGCGGAGATCGTCTTGCGCCCGTATTCGAGCGCGACCTGAGGCATCGCGCCGTTCATGTAGGCGATGAGCGTCGACTTGACGATCGAATAGACCTTGGTCTGCTTCTCGCGCACGCTCTTCACCTTGGTGGCGATCGGACCGACGACACCGTAGGAGAAGAAGATGCCGGCGAAGGTGCCGACAAGCGCCGCGCCGATCAGGTGCCCGAGAATCTCCGGCGACTGGTCGAGGGCGCCCATCGCCTTGATGACACCGAGCACGGCGGCCACGATGCCCAGAGCCGGCAGGCCGTCGGACATGTCCTGCAGGGCGTGCTTGGGCTTCATCGCATCATGGGCGATCGTCATGATCTCCTCTTCCATCAGCGATTCGATTTCGTGCGGACGGGCGGTGCCGATAATGATCAGCCGGCAATAGTCGCAGATGAAATGGGTTATCTGCTCGTTCTTCAGAACATTCGGGAACGCTTGGAAGAGCGCCGATTCATTCGGCGCATCGAGATGCCCTTCGACTTCGGAGCGCGACTTGGAGCGCATCTCCCGCATCAGCGAATGCAACAGGCCCAGGATGTCGAGATAGTCGCGCTGCTTGGGCGTCTTGTTCTTGAACGCCTCCATCACGGCCTTGCCTGTGTCCTTCACGACTTTCGTCGGGTTGGCGACCAGAAACGTCCCGATCGAGGAGCCCAGGATGACGACGTACTCGAACGGCTGAACGAGAACGGAGAGATGGCCGCCCATCGCCATGAAGCCACCCAGAAGGCTGGCCAAGGTCACGATGAGACCGATCAGGATTCCCATAAAGTCCTCGAATTCGCATGTAATCGAGGCTCATCGGTAGGGAACAGCGCTTGTGCGAGCCTTGACTTCGGCCCATCGGAACGCCTTGGGCAGCAGTGCTCCAGCCCCGACAGGCTGACGCAAGTCTGGTCCCTCATTTTCGGCGTCCAACCACGCAAAGCCCATGCCACTTCCGCGCCCGGAGACGCTTCATGCTGGACGCCACCACCAGTTTCCAGATCGTCCGCCGCGACCTTCCCGCCGCCCTCGACCGTACCGCCCAGCAACAGCCCGTCGCCCGAGCCGGCGCGCAGTATCTGAGCGAGGCCGCCAAGGTCAAAAGCGTCGACGATTTCCTGTCGAACGACAAGGTCTACCGCTATGCGATGAAAGCCTTCGGGCTCGAAGATATGACCTACGCCAAGGCCTTCATGCGCAAGGTCCTGACCGAAGGCGTCGCCGACCCCAAGAGCTTTGCCAATTCGCTGAACGACCAGCGCTACAAGGACTTCGCGGAAACCTTCAACTTCGCGCGCGACGGCGACACGGCGCTGACCGTCGACCGCGCACAACAGGGCGTCGTCGACAAATATGTCCGGCAGACGCTGGAAGAGGATACCGGCGCGCAGAGCGAGGGCGCACGCCTGGCGCTCTACTTCGAGCGCAACGCACCGGACGTGACCAACACCTTTTCGATCCTCGCAGATCCGGCCCTCCTGAAGGTCGTCCAGGTTGCCTTCTCGATCCCGTCCGTGACCGGCGCGATGGACATCGACAGGCAGGCCGATCTCATCGCATCGAAACTCGACATCGCCGATCTCAAGAATCCTGCCGAGTTGCAGAAACTCCTGACACGCTTCACCGGCCTCTACGACGTCAGCGAGGGCGCTGTTCAGACGACGAGCCCGGCCCTGTCGCTGTTTGCCGGTTCCTCGGCGACGATCGACGGCAATCTTCTCCTGTCCATCCAGGCGTCGCGCAGCGGAGGCTTTTAAGCCATGGAAACCACGCTCCCGGTCGCGCTGTCCGCGCAGATGGCGATGGAAAAGCGCCTCGACACCATCGCCAACAACGTCGCCAACTCGCGAACCGCCGGCTTTCGTGCCGAGGAGGTCAAGTTCGACGAGTTGATCTCGCGCTCGGCCAAGGATCCCGTTTCCTTCGCTTCCGAAGGCTCGACCTATCTGTCGACCCGCGCCGGCGAACTGACCGAGACCGGCAATCCGCTGGACATCGCGGCCACCGGCGAGGGTTTCTTCGCCGTTCAGGGCCCGCAGGGCACCATATACACCCGTGACGGCCGCATGCGGATCAACACACAGGGCGGACTGGAATCGCTGAACGGCTATGCGGTGCTCGATGTCGGCGGGGCTCCCCTGCAGATCGATCCGGCCAGCGGGCCGATCCAGATCGCGCAAGACGGGATGATCAGCCAGGGAAGACTCCAGGTCGGCGCCGTCGGCCTCTTCACAATGGCACCCGGCGCCAACCTCAAGCGCGCTGACAATTCCGGCGTCATCCCCGACCGCGCCGCCGTCCCCGTCGTCGACTTCAACGGCACGGAAGGCGTCAAGCAGGGCTTCGTCGAGGGCTCCAACGTCAATCCGGTGCTGGAACTGTCGCGGCTCATCTCCCTGCAGCGTACCTTCGAGAACGCATCCAACATGGTCCAGAGCACCGAGCAGAGCATGCAGGACGCGATCCGCTCGCTGGGCAGCCGCTCATGAGCCTGCAACTCGTCTCCAGGGCCATCCCCCCGAGCCTCGACGATCCGGCGCTGGCCATCGCAGGCCGCGTTGTCGACGTGTCGCCGCAGGCCTTCAAGGTCGCCGGACTTTCGCCCTTCGTGCGGCTCGGCGATCGGATCGCATGCCCTGGCGACGACGGCGACGCGATCGGCGAGGTGGTGCGCATCGAGGCGGCCAACATTACCGTCAAACCCTTCGCCAATCGGTTCTCGCGCGGCGTCAACGCCCCGGCACGGCGGATGGGCCCGTTCACCCTGTCGCCTGCACCCGGTTGGAAAGGCCGCATCGTCGATGCCTTCGGCCACCCGATCGACGGCAAGGGCGCGATCGAAACCGGCGACGAAGAGCTTCTCGCCGATCGACCGCCGCCACCGGCCCTGAAGCGCGGGCGCACCGGCGCAGGCGTTGCGACCGGCGTGCGCGTCCTCGACATCTTCACGCCGCTGGTGCGCGGCCAACGCATCGGCATCTTCGCCGGCTCCGGCGTCGGCAAGTCGACACTGATGGGCATGCTCGCGCGGGCCGAAGGCTTCGACACGGTCGTCGTCGCCCTCGTCGGCGAGCGCGGCCGCGAGGTGCGCGAATTCCTCGAAGAGACGATGGCAGGCGACCTGCGAAAGCTCGTCACCGTCGTCGCGACCGGCGACGAGAGCCCGATGATGCGCCGGCTCGCCCCGCGGACCGCCACCACCATCGCCGAGTATTTCCGCGACCGCGGCGAGAACGTCCTTCTCATCGTCGACAGCGTCACTCGCCTTGCCCATGCGGCTCGCGACGTGGCGCTCGCCGCCGGCGAGCCGCCGGTCGCCCGCGGCTATCCGCCGAGCGTCTTTTCCGAATTGCCACAGCTTCTCGAGCGGGCCGGTCCCGGCCTCGATGGATCGGGCTCGATCACCGGCATCTTCGCCGTTCTTGTGGATGGCGACGACCACAACGACCCGATCGCCGACGCCATCCGCGGCACGCTCGACGGCCATCTCGTCCTCGACCGTTCGATCGCCGAGCAGGGCCGCTTTCCCGCCGTCGACGTCCTCAAATCCATTTCACGCCTGGCAAACAAGGCGTGGGAGGGGCAGGAGGCTGAACTCGTCACACGACTGCGCGCCATGATCTCACGCTACGAGGACACCAGCGACCTGCGCCTCTTGGGCGGCTACAAGCGCGGCAGCGACGAGACCCTCGACCAGGCCGTCGACCTCGTCCCCCACCTCTACGACTTCCTCGTCCAGCGCCCG
>JBBSUS010000218.1:0-5192 GCA_038234195.1 Hyphomicrobiales bacterium
CCCGAAGGCGAGCGCCTCGCCACTCGCGCCTTCGAGCACGATCGCCTTCTCGCCGAGACGAGGCACCTCGATGCGCGCCACCGGCCAGGTGTCGGCCCAGGGCCACGGCCTGACGATGGCGCCGGTCTCGATGGTGCGTGAAAACGCCTGCCGCAAGAGGATCTGCGCGAGTGCGGCCTTGGCATGGATCCAGAGTCCTTGTCCGGACAGGACGACGCCTGACAGGATGATGAGCAATGCGGCAATGCGCAGGAGGGGGCGCCGAAGCGCCCCGCCTTTCGTCGTGAAAACTCCCGCGGGAGCAAGACGCGGCGTCATTTCGCCGGCCTCCCGCGACCGCCGGTGACAAAGAGGAGAACGAGACCCAGCCACACGGTCAGAAGACCGCCGAGGATCAGCATGCCCGCATCCGTCGCCGTCTGTGGCAGCAGAACCTGCTGGTCCGCTTCACCGTTCGCGCTCGGGGAGGACGCCGACCTGACGCCCGCCAGCCGCGGACCATCGATCGATGCCCGGATCGACGGCTGCTGACCGAAGACCTTGTCGAAATCCCAGCCAGCCGGCAGGTCGAGCGGGATCTCCTCGCGCGTCAGCCGGGCGCCTTGCGGGCGGCTTGGCGTCTCGTCGACGGCAACCAGGCTCGTCAGCCGCGTCACGAGGCTGTGGCGAAGAGCCAGCTTCAGAATGCGCCGGTCGGCTTCGTCGCCGGAGATTCGGCCCAGCGTCCGCTCCACCTCCGCATCGGCGATCTTGCGCCTTGCCCAAAGCTTCGAGATTCCCGAGCCCTTCGCAGCCTTCGCCAGGTCCAGCGTCATCTGCCAGGGTCGGTTGCCGATTCTGCCCTCGATGCGAAGCGTTCCGGTCGATGACGGCATCTGCGCCGAAAGGACGACAGGTTCGCCCCTGTACAGATCGGGCAGCGAGGCCGGCGTGACATCGACGCCGCCCTGCGAGAAGCGGGCCGTCAGGTCGGTGACGACAGGGTTCTCGAGCTTGTCGAACAGTTCGCGCATGCGCTGCTCGACCTCGGCGCTGGATCCGATAGGGGTGAAGGTGCCGCGGCCGAGCGCGGCCGCACGGTTCATCAGGTAGCTGTTCGGCGCCGATCCGATCCCCACCATGAAGATCCGCGAGCGCCCGCGCCGCGATGCGATCGTGTCGAGCAGTTGCTGCTCGTTGCCGATCGCGCCGTCGGTGAGGAACACCACCTGGCGAACGCCGGCCGTGTCGGACGATCCGCCTGCCGGGCTTTCGGTGAGGGCAGCCTCGAGCGGCGCCAGCATTTCCGTGCCGCCTTCGGCCTCGAGCCGCCCAACGAAGTTGCGCGCTTTTGCAACGTTTTCCCGATCCGCTTTCGCGGCGCTCGAAAACAGCACGTCCATGCTGTCGTCGAAGCGGATGACGTTGAAGCGGTCGTCGGGTTTCAACCGCTGCAGCGCGTAGTCGAGGCTCGTCTTGGCCTGATCCATCGACGGGCCGCCCATCGAGCCGGAATTGTCGATGACGAAGATCACTTCGCGGGGCTTTGCAGCAAGGACCTCGCTCTCGACGGGCGGTGTCACGAAGGCGAGCGCATAGCTCTTGCCGCCGACGATCTCGCTGAACAGGCCGACGCTGGGCGACGCGGTCTTCGCCGGCATCCATTCGAGCACGAAGTCGCGGTTTGCCGGGACGGGACCGTCGAGATGAATCTGACGCGTATTAGCATCGATCTTGTCGATGCTCACCTTGTGATAAGGGCTTTCGACCGTTCCGATCGGAAAGCCGGCGTACAGCCTTACGGCGATCGTGACCGCATCGGCCTCGGGCTCCTGGCGCGGATCGGTGACGGGCGGCTCGATCCTGTCGCGGTCGGGAACGGGGTCGCCCTCGGCTTCACCCCATCCATCGTTGCCGATGGCCTCGCCGGTTTGGACGATGGGCGCAAGATCCGGCTTCACGGGGTTGTAGCGCGGCGCCACGACGAGCGGCACGCGCAGCGAGAATTCCTCGCCGTTCTGCAGGATCGGCTCCTGATATTCGATCTGCACGACCACCGTCTCGCCGGGGCCGATATTGGCGACCGAATTGGTGAACAGGTTCGGGCGCTCCTGTTCGACGAGGCTGGCTTTCCTGCCGTCCGCCTTGGCCTGCTCGTAGATCGCCTTGGCGGCCTTTCGTTCCTTGATGTCGGCGACGATGACGCGATCGCCCACGATCATCTTCAGCGTATCGACAGCCGCGTCCTGCGGCAGGGGATAGACGTAGACGCCTTCGACCCAGCCCTTGGTCGGGTTGTGGAACATCTGGGTGACCCGGGCCCGTGCCGTCGGACCGCTGACCGTGATCTCGACATCCGTCTTGACCCGCGGCGCCTCGACATAGTGTCCCCGATCGTCGCGCCTTAAAAGCAACGCGCCCGAATTCATCTCGTCCGGCGTCACCACAGTGTCGTTCCGCAGGGTCTCGGCAGTGGCCGATGCGGTGACCGGTTGTACGAACAACCCTGCGAAGGCCGCGAGTGGCAGCACAAATGCGCGAAGGGCCCAGGCTCCAGGTCGAGATGGCCGGGGGCTGATTCTTCGGTCCCGGATATTCGGCCGGAGGTTCGATGTGGGCAGCGTGGCGGTCATGTCGGTTCTCCCGTGCAGCGTTGACGTCTGCCGTCATCAGGCCGAAGTCGCCGCACCGCCGCCAGCGTCTGTTCCTGTCCTTTTCCGCAAGCTTGCGGACCCTTGCCATTGTCCCTTTCCGATTTGTGCGGATATGTGAAGAACCAGGTGGAACAGTGGGGGCTGGCACATTGCAGGACGCCGAACGCAAGCTGTCAGAAATCCAGAATCGCGGGGTTGCCGCACGCGTTCGCGAAGAGATCGCCCGCCGTCGAATCTCGCGGCAGTGGTTGGCAGATGACGCCCGAATCAGCCTCTCGACGCTCGAGAAAGCCTTGTCGGGGCACCGCCCGTTCACGCTGGCCACGCTGATCCGGCTTGAGACGGCCTTGGGCCTGCGGCTGCGGGATGCCGATCCGGTCGATCTGCAACGCAACTCCGCTGCGACGCCAGGCCATGCTCCGGAGCATCTGGGCGGCTATTCGCGGGCGTCCGTTTCGTGGATCGAGGGCAACTACGTCACGTTGCGCCCGTCCTTCGGCGTTGCCGGCGCGATCTATGCCTATCGGACGGAGATTTCGTGGAGCGAGGATGCGACCTGCATGCTCTTCCAGGAATCCGACCGGCTCGACACGTCCTTCACGCAGCGCGGCAGCGTGTCGGTTCCCAGCATGTCCGGCCATATCTACCTGACCACCAACATCGCAGGCCAGCACCGGTTGATCGTCGTTTCCCGCCCGACCATCGATGGCGAGATGCACGGGGTGCTGACAACGCTGCAAGCCGGCCGGGGCGCGCAGTTGATGCCCGTCTCGACCTCGATCGTGCTGATCCCGCGCGACCGGCTGGAAAACTTCCAATACGGACGGATCGTGCGCGGCGCACCCTGCTTTTCCACCTACTATCGCTATCTCGACAGGACGGTTGGCGACGCCTTTGCCTCGTTTCTGCCCGGTGTGTAGCGACGTCCGTGCTTTCCGCCGTGATCCAGCATCGCTTGATGGCATCGGGAGAACGCCGCGCGGCACGGTTCGTGTAAAGCCGCCGAAAAAGGGGATTTGAGTTCTCTTGCCCTCAAAGCGGATCGCCGCGCCGCCGCCCATTTCCGAAACTTATGTCGCAAACATGTCGTGTTTGGCCTTCCAGTCCCCGCGTCAGCGCTGCAGCGCTTGCCAAGTCCCCGACAAGGCCATTAGTGACGAAACGCGACATGAAAACCAGGTGCGTCACCGCATATTGGGCCATGGTGATAGGGGACGCGCGACGTGAACAATCTGAATGCCCGGCGACCTTTGCGTTCGCGGCAAACCGGGTGGGCCGGTTGGCTGCTTGGGCAGTTGCTTCGAACCTCGATCACCGCAAACCAGATTTCGCTCGCCGGGATCCTCTTTGCCATTCTCGGTGCTGGAGCCATGCTTCTTGCTCCGCCCCATCCCTGGTGGTGGCTTGTCGCCGCGCTTTTCGCCCAGGGCAGGCTCGTGGCAAATTTGATGGACGGTCTTGTCGCAGTCGAAGGTGGGCGCGGCGCGCCGACGGGTGCGATCTGGAACGAGGCGCCGGACCGATTGGAGGATACGCTGCTCCTCGTCGCGTTCGGTTATGCGATTGGCTTTGGCTGGCTCGGTTGGCTGGCGGCGGTCTTGGCGGCGATCTGCGCCTATGTCCGGTTGCTCGGCGGCACCCTTGCCCTGACGCAGGATTTCGTCGGTCCGTTCGCCAAGCAGCAGCGCATGGCGTTCCTGACCGTTGCCAGCATCCTTTCGGCCCCCGAGGCCTGGTTCCTTGGCACGCAGCGGATCGCCCTGATCGCGCTCGCCATAGTCGCGATCGGAACGGCACTGACGATCGGACGCCGCCTGCGGCGTCAAGCGCGGGCATTGGAAGAGCGCGCACAGGATCATGAGCCCAGACTGGATGTCGTGCCGTGATCACCATCTTTCGAGCCGTCCTCATCCTCCTGACGCGATTTATCATTGGCGGCCACGCCCGCTGGGAGGGGAGTCGCCCGACCCACGATCAGCGCATCTATTTCGCCAATCACGGCAGCCATCTCGATACGATCGTGCTGTGGGCAGCTCTGCCCGGCCCATTGCGCGCAACGACGTTTCCGGTCGCAGCGCTCGATTACTGGGGAAAGACGCCGACACGCCGCTTCATCGCGCTGAAAATTCTTAACTGCGTCCTCATCGACAGAAGGCGCGAAGGCGGAGCCGATCCACTGGAGCCGATGAAGGCGGCGCTGTCCGCCGGGCATTCGCTGGTGATCTTTCCCGAAGGAACGCGCGGCACGGAGCCGCTACCGGGCCCTTTCAAGGCGGGGCTTTACCATCTGGCGGAAGCCTTTCCGGCGGCCGAACTCGTGCCGGTCTATCTCGACAACCTCTCACGCGCGTTTCCCAAGGGGGCCTATCTACCCGCACCGATCAGTTGCACGGCCCGTTTCGGCGAGATCCTGCAGCTCAAGGACGGCGAAGACCGCAGCGCGTTTCTCGACAGGGCGCGCGAAGCCGTCGCCGCGCTTGCCGTCAAGGGAGCCTGAGCGATGGATATCCGGATACTGGTGCTGTTCGCGGGGCTTCTGGTCATACTGACCGCCGGTTC
>JBBSUS010000219.1:0-5189 GCA_038234195.1 Hyphomicrobiales bacterium
AGAGATTGTCGCGACATGCGGTCATCCGTGACGAACGGATTTTCCTGACCGTCACAATGCTTCGGCGCCCCTGTTCATTCTGCATCCGAAACACAAATCGACGGCGCCTGAGCGGCATGTTCGACGTCGCAGCTCCGATACCCTTGCGGAATCTATCAACAAGAAGATCGATTACGTGTCACCAACATGGCGTCATTCTGGCAATTTTGCGTCATTTCAAGACAAAAATGTGCCAGACTGGTACATATTTTTTTAAATATAAAAAACTTCCGTTTAGGAATCATTATTCTGTTGATATCTCCGATTTTTGATTCAATCGTTCCCCTGCGCAACATCAAACAACGGAGGCGTTATTTCCATGCGCAATTTGCTGATTGGTCTTACAACGGTGGCAACGGTCGTCGCCTTTTCGGCTTCGGCCGATGCAAAGATGTACAAAAAATACGTGACCGAGAATAACGAGAAGTCATACTGCGTGCAGTACGTCCCCTCGACCTACGCCTACAATACTCGCGGCAAGCGGGTTAGCGGCGAGAGCCAGTCCTGGGTGGGCACGATCGCCGACGGCGAAACCATCGTGAAGCGCCGCAACCCGGCCGTCTACAAGACGACGCGCAGGCTGGTCGAGCAGGACCACTACACGCTCGTCGACGGCGGCTGCTGATCGACTGCTCAACGCATCGACTGAAGGGGGAGGAGGTTTCACCGCTTCCCCCTTCGCCCGACCGTCACCGCCGCGCGTCATCGACCACGCTTCGGTCCGGTGATGGCAAGAGCAGCGGAGCCCAGTTCGAGGAGAGGCAGACATGGCGTTGTTCGCAATCATGCCGGTGGTGGCGTTTCTGGCTGCCGGAATGGCCATTCCTTTCGGCCAGCCTCCGGGCGGAGCGCCAGAGCCGCGGCCCATGGCCAAACCTGCCCGTTACGTGATGGCTTTCGAATTCGTCGAGGAGCAGAAGGGCTTCACGCTGAACGCGTTGGTCCAGGACCGCGCTCGGCCGATCGTTCATTCGACCCCGATCAGCCACTGCCGCAGCATCGACATCGAGTCCGTCACCGACGGACTGTTCGGCCATCCCGTGCGTTGCGACGGCATCGTCTACGCCTTCGACGTGCGCCATCTGGCGATCTTCGTCGACCCACAGCTTCCCGGCGGGCGCGCGATCCGCGCCTCGAGCGGTCGTGCACGGTCCAAGGTCATCCACCGGGTCAACCCCGGCCCCGCGGTCTTCAACGGCGTGCCGCTGCTCATGGAATAAGATCGCCGGATATGGCGAAATCGAGCTTCGGCAGAGGTCGGCGATAGAGGACCGAGCCATCGACGGTCCGGCCTACCGCGATCCGGTTCGGAGGCGCGGACCCCTGCGATGCAACCTCGCCAAGGACCGGTTTTGGCGAATCGGACATTCTCGTGACATCAGCGGCAACGAATTCCGGCTCTGTTTCCATCGTTTGAGCGATCATCACCGGCGAGGCAGCAACAGGTCCCAGAACAGTCGCACCGACCGGCCGCATGCCATCCAGCCCCCGCATCGAAACGCGGCCACCTTTTTGATCCGCCGCACCAGCACCGAACCGCTCGTCGAGAGGCGTTGCGCCGGCCGCCGAGACGGAATGGATCGCCAGACGCGCTGCGCGGCCATTGGTCGATCCCCCCGATTGCGCAACGCTCGATGCCGGGCTCCGGTCGGATAAGGACCGCGATCCTTGCAACCTTCCCTGTAACAGGCGCGGCGACAAGCCTCGTCCCGGACCCTCTTCAACACGTTGCTCCGCCGCCTGAGCGCGCGGCGCAGTGGAGGTATCGGAGGATACTCGTTCCGTCGTCATTGCCGCGGGCACAGCCAGCGGAACCGCCAAGGTTTGCGAAACAGGCCGCATTCCGAAGAACTGCCGCTGGATGAACTCCTGCAGCGTCGAAGGCGGAGCTTCGATCGGAACTTGCGAAAAATCGCCAGATGAAGGGCCGGCGCCAAACACGTCGTCTTCCACATCGCCAACGGCGGCCTGAGAGATCGATCGCCCCGAAGGCGCAGCGGGCGGCTGCGTGGCCGCGACATCCAAACCGTCGTCGACCGGCCCGGGGCCGAAGAGGCTGCCGCCTTCGGCACCAGCGTCTGGGCGATCACCATGACTCTCGTCGAAAACCGGTCGGTCGAGCCAGTCCGAATCGCCCGCCCCTGGCGACGGCAAGGTCAGATAGCCCTCATAGGACAGGGCTGCCAGCACGTAGGTCGGCACGTAATAGGCCGAATTCTGCGTCGTGATCGGTCGCACGACGAGATTGGGGCCGTCCTCGCACGCCTCGGCTGTCGGACCGCCCGTCGCATCCAGCGTCAAGTAACACTGTTGCGGCGAGAGACATCCACCCAACGCTCCTGCCACCATCCCGATTGCCGCAGCCAAACACAGGCGCATCGACACTTCCCCCGCGACTTTGCCTGTCCAACGAGGCTTAACGAAGCCTTAACCTTTCGTAAACCATCGCGAGGAAATCCACAGCCGCGTTGCGACGCGAAAATCCTTTACAGCACCAACCCGTCGGCGATAGTCGGCACAAAATGGAGCCGCCGCTTGTTTACGAATCGTCATGATCGCAGTTCGTCCCAAGGCTTGGTCGTTCCAGCTCAAACCTGTAGCCGCACAACCTCCACCGTCGCTCGCCCCATGGCACCTGACGGAGCGCTGGAATGAGCCTTTCAGACACGACCACTGACCCCGTTGTCTGCGCCTCGTCATCGGCCAAGGCGTCTTCCACGAACGGCCCCATCCCCGGCCGCACGCGGGTCGCAATCGTCGGGGGCGGTCCCGCCGGACTCCTCCTCGCCCTGCTTCTCCACCGGGCCGGCATCGAGGCGGTGGTGCTGGAGCGCAAGAGCCGCGCCTACGTCCTGTCGCGCATCCGCGCCGGCGTCCTTGAACAGGGCACGACCGATCTGTTGCGCACCGCCGGCATCGGCAAGCGGATGGACCGCGAGGGTCTCGTTCATGACGGGTTCGACATCGCCTGGCGTGGAGAGACGCTGCGCATCGACCTGCGCGCCCTGACCGGCGGCAAGACGGTCACGGTCTACGGCCAGACCGAAGTCACCCACGACCTGTACGACGCGCTCGATGCCGCAGGCGTCCCGGTCGTGCATGAAGCGGAGAACGTCCAGCCGCAGGACGTCACCACCGACGCGCCCTTCGTCACCTACCGCTATGCGGGATGCGAGAAGCGCCTCGAGTGCGATTTCATCGCCGGTTGCGACGGCTTTCATGGCGTGTCGCGCACGATCGTTCCGACGAATGTGCTCAAGACCTTCGAGCGGGTCTATCCCTTTGGCTGGCTCGGCATCCTGTCGCGCACCCCGCCCATCCAGGATGAGCTGATCTATGCCCATCACGAGCGCGGATTCGCGCTGTGCTCGCTGCGCAGCCCCCAACTCTCGCGCTATTACGTACAGTGCTCGGCCCACGACGACGTCGCCAACTGGTCAGACGACCGCTTTTTCGACGAGTTGGAACGCCGCCTGCCGACGCACGTCGCGGCCAACCTCGTGCGCGGCCCGTCGATCGAAAAGTCGATCGCGCCGCTGCGGTCCTTCGTCGCCGAGCCGATGCGCCATGGACGGCTGTTCCTCGCAGGCGATGCCGCCCATATCGTGCCGCCCACCGGTGCCAAGGGGCTCAATCTGGCCGTCTCCGACATCTTCTATTTGTCGCGTGCGCTGATCGCCCACTACCAGGACCACGACGACCATCTCCTCGACAGCTATTCCAGGACTGCCCTGGCCCGCGTCTGGAAGGCGGAGCGCTTCGCCTGGTGGTTCACCTCGATGATCCATCGCTTCGACGGCGAAGGTGCCTTCTCCCAGCGCAACCAGGAGGCCGAGTTCGACCATCTCGCCGATTCCGTGGCGGCGCAGACCGCGCTGGCGGACAATTATGTGGGACTGGCGTACTAGCTCCGGGATCACGCCGCCGTGACGCCATCCCGGTTCGCCCTATCTGCTCGGACTTGAAACCGAGGAGACGCCGGATGCTCGATCTCTGGTACAAGAACGCCATCATCTATTGCGTCGACGTCGATGCCTTCTACGATCGCGACGGCGATGGGATCGGCGACTTCCAGGGGCTGACGGACCGCCTCGACCATATCGAGGCGCTCGGAGCGACCTGCATCTGGCTGCTCCCGTTCTACCCATCCCCCAATCGCGACAATGGCTACGACATCACGGATTATTACGGTGTCGACCCACGGCTCGGCACGCTCGGCAATTTCGTCGAGTTTTCCACCGCCGCTCGCGACAGGGGCCTGCGGGTGATCGTCGATCTCGTCGTCAACCACACCTCGATCGACCATCCCTGGTTCCAGGCCAGCCGCGCCGGCGACCCGAAATATGCCGACTGGTACGTCTGGAAGACCGACAAGCCGGCCGATGCCGAATCCGGGATCATCTTCCCCGGCGTCCAGGAATCCACCTGGACCTACGACCGCAAGCGCCAGGCCTATTACTTCCACCGCTTCTACAAGCACCAGGCCGACCTCAACATTGCCAATCCGGCGGTGCGCGAGGAGATTCTGCGCATCATGGGGTATTGGCTGCAGCTCGGCGTGGCAGGCTTTCGTATCGATGCCGTCCCCTTCATTTTCGAAGACCTCACCGAGCCGGGCGCCGCCGAAGCCGTTGGCGGCAGCCCCTACGACTACCTCTTCGAGATGCGGCAGTTCCTCTCCTGGCGGCGCGCCGAAGCGATCATGCTGGCCGAGGCCAACATCCCGATGGACAAGGCCGGCGACTATTTCGGCGAAGGCGACCGGCTGAATCTCGTCTTCAACTTTCCGCTCAACCAGCGGCTGTTCCTAGCGCTCGCGCGCGGCGACGGCGCGCCGGTACGCGACTTTCTGAACGAGTTGCCGGAAATCGCTTCGACGGCGCAATGGGCGACCTTTCTTCGCAATCACGACGAAATCGACCTCGGGCGCCTCGCCGACGACGAACGCCAAGAGGTGTTTGCCGCCTTCGGTCCCGAGCAATCGATGCAAATCTACGATCGCGGCATACGTCGGCGTCTCGCGTCGATGCTCGGCGGCGACGAGCGACGCATATCCATGGCAATGAGCCTGATGCTGTCGCTGCCGGGCACGCCGGTCATCTGGTACGGCGACGAGATCGGCATGGGCGACAATCAGGCGATGCCAGAGA
>JBBSUS010000220.1:0-5160 GCA_038234195.1 Hyphomicrobiales bacterium
ATCTGCGGCGCGAACTGGAAGAGATCGCCGGACACGTCAACGGCCGGTTCGCTACGCTGGACTGGAACCCGATTCAGATCATGACCCGCGGCTTCACCCGCACGGCGCTGGCCGGCATCTACCGGGCGGCGCGCGTGTGCCTCGTCACGCCGCTCCGAGATGGCATGAATCTCGTCGCCAAGGAGTTCGTCGCAGCGCAGGATCGCGACGATCCCGGTGTTCTGGTGCTGTCGCGCTTTGCCGGCGCCAAGGCGGAACTGGAATGCGGGGCGCTGATCATCAACCCCTATTCGACCGACGACATGGCGCGCGGCCTGCAGCGGGCGCTGACGATGCCGCTCGACGAGCGCAAGCGCCGTTGGAACCTGATGCGCGAGGCGGTGTTTGCGGGCACATCGGCCCATTGGTGCAACACCTTCCTCGATGAACTCGAGAGCATCGAACCGAGCCAGGGCCATGTGCCGGAGCTCGAGGGTCTGGTCGAGCCGACGTCCAGCGATTTCAGCGCGAAGGCGACGTCACCGCGGGCGTGACGGTCGGCCTGCGCGCCATCGCCCAGAAGAGCGCCGCGAGGCCGACGACCAGAACGCCGGCGGAGGCGGTCAGCGCCGCGGCGTAATCGGCGGTGCCCGTGACGAACAGCCCGGTGGCGAGGGGCCCCAGCACCTGGCCAAGGCCGAAGCCGGCGGTGAGTACGGCAAACCCCTTGCCGCGCAGGCCCTTGCGGCCGAGCGGCATGGTCAGGAAGGTGATCCCCATGAAGGTGCCGCCGAACAGGATCGCCGCGAGCAGCGCCATGGCGCCGGATGAGCTGACGGCCGGCAGGAGCACGCCGACGATCTGCGCGACATAGGCTGCGGCCAGCGCATTGGCGAAGCCGAAGCGCTCGGCGATCTTCGACCAGATCAGGCAGCTCGGCAGCCCGGCAAGGCCGGCGAGAATCCAGACCCAGTCACCCATCGCTTCGAGACCCGGCCGCGCCTTGACGATGGCGACGATGAAGGTCGCGAAGACGGAATAGCCGAGGCCTTCGCAGGCATAGGCGATGAAGAGCGGCCAGAAGGCGATCGGCCGTGCGGTCCGCCTCGGTGCCCTGGCGGCCTTTATCGGTGCGGGCAGGTCGCGATCGCCGATCTCCATGAAGACGACCGGAACGGCAAGCGCGCACAGGACACCGCCGGCGATCCAGAGGCTGGCGGAATCAAGGCCTGGCGTGGCGAAATGGACCAGCAGGCCGGAGGCGGCGATGCCCATGCCGACGCCGCCGAACAGCCAGGCGAGCCGCGATTCGGCGGCCACCTTGCCGAGGCTGTCGGCCACCATGCCCGCTGCCGCGATCATCGCAAAGGCGCTGGCGAGCCCCGAAACGAAGCGCAGGACCAGCCAGACCGTTTCGCTGGACGTCAGCCCCATGGCGAGGGTGGTCAACACACTGGCGAGCAGTCCGATCCGAAAGGCCATGAGCCGCGGCGCGCCGTTCGGCACGATGGCGGCGGCCAGCGAGCCGATCAGATAGCCGGCAAAGTTGGACGCGGCGAGGAAGCCGGCGACATCCGTTCCGAAACCGTAGTCGTGCTGCATCAACGGCAGCAGCGGGGTGTAGTAGAAGCGCCCGACGCCCATGACGATCGCCAGAGTCAAGAAGCCGCCGAGCAGAAGGCGGTTGGTGGGATGGAAGGTCATTTGGTCGCCCGTTGCAATGGCGCGATGCCGCGGTTCGCTCTTTCGGTAAAGCAAAGTCTCGCCTGGCAAAACCCGTCCAGCGACCCGCGCCCTTCAACGCGCCCAGCACCATGACCGCCGTGAGCCGCGAACGACCGGCTTATCCGAGTCTGGGCCCGTTATGCTTCGCGACTCATGCGTTTCAATTCGTCGAGTGCAGGACCGTCACCGGTGCGCGAGTATAATCGCCGGTCGATCGTCGACAGCAACTGCCGCCGCCGGCCCGCGATGGCAGGTGGAGCCTTGTCGGCAAGTCGCTTGGCAGCCTTTCGCGCGGCCGACCAATCGCCTTTTACCGCCGCGCGTCGCAGGCGACGGCGATCCGGATCGGGCAGAAGAGTGCGGACCTTGGCAGCAATCTCGGCGCGGCTCTTCAGCTTCAGTCCGGGCAGGAGGGCGATGAATACGACGAGCGCTCCGGCCAGTGCCGCGAGCCAGCCGGCATTGGCGGCGAAGTATCCGGCAACGCGGCCGGGTCCCTTCGGCGCGGCGATGGCGGCAAACGCGATGCGCTGCGAAGCAAGGACGATATCGCGCATCTGCCGGTTCTGCGTGTCGAACCAGGGGATGTGGAAGGCCATTATCCGGCCGGGTTCCGAGCGTGCCGGGCGAAAACGCCATTGCCAGACCACGGTCGAGACCGGGCCGTTCTCCTTGGTCAGTTCGACCGAGCGGCGTTCGGGTGCCATGAAGGCGATGAGCCAGCTTGCCACCATCTTCGGCGGCGGCGGCAGGGCGCTGGGCGGAACCCCGGTGGCGGTGATCGTGACGGTGCGCGTCGCCGTCTCGCCATTGCCGAGCATGGCGGGATCGCGGTCCCAAACGTCGGAGTATTCGACGTCGCGGGCCGGCAGCCACCAGTTGCCGTTAGTTGCGGGACGGGCCTCGACCTTCAGCTCGACAGGCTCGGAGACGACATCGTGGACGAAGCGCTCGCCATTGTTCGCCACCAGTGTGAGATGATGGACGAAGGGCGAGATCGTCAAATTGCCGGAGCCGCTCGGATAGAGGGCCAGGCGGCGCTCGAAGACGGTCATCTCGCGGCCCGCGATGCGCTTCTTGAACCAGCTGTCGCGGCCGAGTTGCGTCCAACCGAAATTGCGAAGCTCCGGCTGTTCGAGCTTTTCCAGCGCGATGGTCACGTCATAGATGCCGCGAATGGTCACGAGCACCATCTCGCCGTCATAGGGCGTTGCCGGCAAGGGATCGACGACCACCTGAAGGCTTGCATCGCGGGCGGGGATTTCATGGTCCTGCGCCGAGGCGGGACGATCGAAAACGAGAACCGACGCCAGCAACAGCGTCGCGACCACAAGGGGGTGGAGCCTCACCATGCCGTGTCCTCCTCGGGATTGGCCATGCCGAGGTCCTGCCGACGCTCCTGCTCGGCTTTGAGACGCAGCTTCAGGTAGATGCCGGGATCGTCGGGAAGCGTCGCCAGCCAGTCGCTGCTGGCGACCGTGGCACTGCCCGTACGCGGGCGTACCACGGCGAACTGCGGCGCCAGTGCTTTCGCCTTGGGGATTTGACGGGCCGTGATCGCGGCGTCCGACTGGTCGGTGAGGACGGTCGCGGCGACACCGTCGATCGAATTGGACTCGCCGACAACCGGCGGCACCAGCTTGGCGACGAGCTCGCGATTGGTGCGGGCGTCGGCGTCGGAGGGGTCGGCAAAGAGCGCGGCATCGAAATAGGCGACGGCCAATGGGTAATTGCCGGTGAGAGCGAGCGTGTTGCCGCGGTTGTAGGTCGCCACACGACCGGCCTTGGCGAAGGCCTCGTCGGCGCCCCGGTAGTCTCCAGCGCGGTAGAGCGCGACGCCACGGCTGACCGGGTCCTGGATCAGCGGAGCGGCAAGGCCCGGCAAGCCGAGTTCCAGGCCAAGCTTGCCGAACGCGTCGGGGCCGGCACTAACGGCAAGGCCGATCGCCAGGAGCGCCAGGACAAAGCCGACGGTGGCTCGCCGCGGTCGCAGGCCCGGCAGGGAAGGCAGGCGGTTGTTCATCTCAAACGCTCCGGCGAAACAGAGCAAGGGTCGGCAACAATGCAAGAATCAGCAGCCAGCGACCGTAATCGGTAAAGTAGAGCACGGCATAGTCGCCGCTCGCCAGCGTTTGGGCTGCGCGGCTGCCGATGGCATCGGCGACTGCAGCCGGGGAGGCGGCGGCACCGGCAAAGCCGCCACCGGCTTCGGCGAGACGCTTCAGGTCTTCCGGCCGGGCGGCCGGCATGTCGCCGACGCGGGTCTTCGGCGCCACGAACAGCGTCGAGACATGGGCACCGGCTTCCTTCATCCTTGCTGCCGCGGCCATCGCCGCGGAGCCGAGACGGTCGCCGTCGGTGATCAGCACCACGTCACCGTCCAGAATGTCGGCCTCTTTCAGGATGCGGGCCGCCAGCTCCAGCGCGCGGTCGGCGCGGCTTCCCGGATTGGGTACGGTCTCGCCGTCGAGGACGGCGATGGTGGTGCCGAGCGAGCGCGGGTCGGTGGTGAAGGCGCTGGCGAGATAGGCTTCACCGGCATAGACGATCAAAGCCACCGGCCGGGTTCCGGCCTCTTGCAGAATGTATTCCGCCGCGCCCTGGGCATCCACCAGGCTGCCGCCCGCAGCGATCGAGCGCGACAGGTCCATGGCGATGACGATGCCGTCGAGATTGCGGACGGTTGGTGGGTCGTTGTCGCGCCGGGCCGGGCCGACGAGCGCCACGGCGAGGACGGCGGCGATGGCGACGGGCAGCCAGGCTCTGCGCGCCTGGCCGGGTACGATGCGGTTGAGCCGGACGAGTGCTGCCATCATCTTCGGCTCGATCGCCTTGTCCCAACCGGCAAGGCCCCGCGCCCGTCGCGCGAAGACGACGCCAAGGATGGCGATAGCCGGCAAGGCGATCAGCCACAGCGGCCGTAGCAGTGTCAGGTCGGTCCCGTGGACATAAGCGAGAAGCGTGTTCAAAGGAGCCGCCTTTCGCCGACGATCAGCAGCAGCGCCAGTGCAAAGCCGAGAGCGGCCGGCACGATCCAGTAGTCGCGGTGGATCTGCGCGGCCGGGCGCTCGTAGGCGCTTGTTTCGAGCGTGTCGATTGCCGCGGTGACGGCCTTCAGATCCGACGTGGTCTTGACCCGGAACGTCTCGCCGCCGCTCTCGCTGGCAATGCTTGCGAGGGTCTTGGTGTCGACGGCGTCGCGCGCATCCGGTGCGGTCTGGAGATCGCTGGGCCCGAGCGCGATGGTGTGGACACGGATGCCGAGGCGCTTGGCCAGAGAGCCCGCATCGTTCGGCTCGACGTCGCCGGCGTTGTTGACGCCGTCCGACAGGAGCACGATGACCTTCGATGCGGCGTCGGATTGCGAAAGGCGCTTGAGGGCCAGGCCGAGGCCTTCGGCGATGGCCGTCGAGCGGCCGGAAATACCGATGGTCATGTCATCGATGGTGCGCGAAA
>JBBSUS010000221.1:0-5145 GCA_038234195.1 Hyphomicrobiales bacterium
CGTCGTCAATTCCTTCACCCAGTTCGTACCGGGTCATGTGCACTTGAAGGACCTCGGCCAGATGGTGGCGCGCGAGATCGAAGCGGCTGGCGGCGTTGCCAAGGAGTTCAACACCATCGCCGTCGATGACGGCATCGCGATGGGCCATGACGGCATGCTCTATTCGCTGCCGTCGCGCGAGATTATCGCGGACAGTGTCGAATACATGGTCAACGCCCACTGCGCCGACGCGATGGTCTGCATCTCCAATTGCGACAAGATCACCCCCGGCATGCTGATGGCGGCGCTGCGCCTCAACATCCCGGTCGTCTTCGTCTCCGGCGGACCGATGGAAGCGGGCAAGATCGTCTGGGAGGGCAAGGAAAAGGCGCTCGACCTCGTCGATGCCATGGTGGCGGCCGCCGACGACCGGGTTTCCGACGAGGAGGTCGAGGCCATCGAGCGCTCGGCCTGCCCGACCTGCGGTTCCTGCTCGGGGATGTTCACGGCCAATTCGATGAACTGCCTGACCGAGGCGCTGGGTCTGGCGCTCCCCGGCAACGGTTCGACCCTTGCCACCCATGCCGACCGCAAGCGCCTCTTCGTCGAGGCCGGGCACCTGATCGTCGATCTCGCCCGCCGTCACTACGAGCAGGACGATGCGTCGGTCCTGCCGCGAGCGGTCGCCTCATTCAAGGCTTTCGAGAATGCCATGACGCTCGACATCGCCATGGGTGGCTCGACCAACACGGTCCTGCATCTGCTGGCCGCCGCGCACGAAGGCGAAGTCGACTTCACCATGTCCGACATCGACCGGCTGTCTCGGAAAGTGCCGGTGCTCTGCAAGGTCGCGCCGGCCGTCGCCAACGTTCACATGGAAGACGTGCACCGGGCTGGCGGCATCATGGGCATCCTCGGCGAACTCGACCGGGCAGGACTCATCCACGCCGATGCCGGGTCGATCCATGCTGAAAGCCTGGGTGCGGCCCTTGATCGCTGGGATGTCATGCGCACGTCTAGCAACTCGGTCCATGACTTCTTCCGCGCCGCACCGGGCGGCGTGCCGACACAGGTGGCGTTCAGCCAGGAGCGCCGTTATCCGACGCTCGACGACGATCGTGAAGGCGGCGTCATCCGCGACAAGGACCACGCCTATTCGCCCGATGGCGGCCTTGCGGTGCTTTACGGCAATCTTGCGGAAGACGGCTGCATCGTGAAGACGGCCGGCGTGGATGCCTCGATCCTCACCTTCAAAGGCCCGGCGCGGATCTTCGAGAGCCAGGATTCCTCGGTGAAGGCGATCCTGTCCAATGAAGTCAAGGAGGGCGACATCGTCCTCATCCGCTACGAGGGACCGCGCGGCGGCCCCGGCATGCAGGAGATGCTCTATCCGACGAGCTATCTGAAATCGAAGGGTCTCGGAAAGGCCTGCGCCCTCGTCACGGACGGGCGCTTTTCGGGTGGATCCTCAGGCCTGTCGATCGGACATGTGTCGCCGGAAGCCGCCGAGGGCGGCACGATCGGCCTGGTTCGCGAGGGTGACATCATCGAGATCGGCATCCCGAACCGCTCGATCCATCTTGCCGTCGGCGATGCCGAACTGGCCCAGCGCCGCGAGGCGCAGGAAGCGGCTGGCTGGAAGCCGATTGAGCACCGCAAGCGCAAGATCACCACGGCGCTCAAGGCCTATGCGGCGCTGACGACCAGCGCCTCCAAGGGTGCGGTCCGCGTCGTCGATTAAGCGGCGAAGACGGCTTTTTTCGCGGGATGTCGGGTTGGCCGCTGCCGCCTGTATTGAGGCAGCCGAGCCTCGTCACCGCGTTTTGGCTCACCAATGTGCCGTCATCCTCCGGCTTGTCCCGAGGATCTACAGCTTTGCTGTAGGGCGAAGCGTCGAGGAAGCGCGTTGAAGAGGCGCCGAGATGAAAATCCTTTGTAGATCATCGGGACAAGCCCGAGGCTGACGGATTACTGGCCCGAAACAGCAAAGAAGCCCGCCAAGATGCTCTCGGCGGGCCTTTTCCCATTCACGTGAAATTCTTGCCGGACCGACGGCTCAGCTCACCGCGGCCTTGTTGATGCCGCCGGTGGCGAGCTTGGTCATGTGATCGTCGCCGCCATAGGTCGCATCGAGGCACTTCTGCAGCTTCTGGGCGTCCTCTTTCAGATCGAGGCGCTTGGCGAAGGCTACGAGGCAGCCGTAGCCGGCGATCGCGTAATGAGCCATCCGCTGATACTGGGTGATGATCATCGCGTCGCGGGCGTCCGGATCGGAGATATCCTCCTCGATGCCGTGCGAGCGCGCCTCCTTCACGAGGCCCTCCATCCCCTTGCAGAACTCGCCCTTGGGGTCGCCGCCATGGGCGGTGATGATACCTTTCAGCGCAGCCATGCCCTCCTCGATGCCGTCCACGCCGGCGTGCAACGCGTCCTTGAGGCCTTGATCCTTGGCGGCGTCCGCCAGCTCCTTCGTGACCTTCATCGACTGGGTGTTGGCGCTGTAGATGTCCTCGAGCTGGTCGAGATAGACGTCCTTGAGATGGGCGATGGCCATGTTGCGGCTCCTTGGTATCGATTGTGTTTCTAAGGTGTGGGGCAAAGGCATCGAGAGGCGTTCAGGTTCCATGCTTTCGACGTGGCATGAGTTCTCATTCGCCTGTGGCGTCATCATGCGCGCGCCGCGCGCAGCTGCGCCGGCTTGCCGATGCGCGGCTTTGACCACTGTCGCCGACCAACGCGCGCGTCTAAATGTCTGGATGAACGCGCGCTCCCGCAATCCGGCGCCGCCGAAGGCCGATCGCGCCGAATTTGCAATCGAGCCCGAATGGCGCAAGCTTCCCTGCTGCTGGGCTCGCAGGCGCGACCGGGCCACAAAGCGCCGCCCTAGACATCGCCGCACGACTGACCCAGAAAATCCGCACCAGGCCGAAAGTACCGATGGAACAGACCACCCGCGCCAGTTTCGATCTCAGGCTTCCCGCCTTCATCACCAAGATGAGCGAGAGCCAGAGGTTGCGCCTCGCCACCCTCGTAAGGCTGCGCTGGCTTTCGGTGATGGGCCAGACGGCGGCCTGCGTCTTCGTCGCCTGGGGGCTGTGGTGGCCCTATCCGGTGAGCTACTGCCTGTTGCTCGTGGGACTTTCGGCGGCGCTCAACGTCTATCTGACCTTCAGCTACCCGGCGAGCCGACGCCTGTCCCAGACGGCCGCAGCCGCGGTCCTCACCTTCGACATCCTGCAGCCGACAGGGCTGATGCTGCTGACCGGCGGCATCCAGAACCCGTTCACGGTGTTTCTTGTCGTGCCGTCGATCATCGCTTCGGCAACGCAGCCACCGCTGACCACCGTGGGGCTCGGCGTCCTGGCGGTCGCAGCGACGACGCTGCTCGCCTTCTTTCATCTGCCCGTTCCTTGGCCTTTGGGCCACGAACTCGAACTGCCCGCAAGCTATGTGGGTGGCCTGTGGTTCGCCATCGTCACGACCCTCGTCTTCTCGTCGATCTACATCTACCGCGTCGCCGCCGAATCGCGCGCGCTCGCCGATGCCTTGAGCGCCACGGAACTCGTCCTGCAGCGTGAGCAGCATCTGTCGGCGCTGGACGGACTTGCCGCCGCGGCCGCCCACGAGCTGGGCACGCCGCTCGCCACCATCGCCCTCGTCTCCAAGGAGATGCAGCGCGACCTGCGGCCCGACGACATCCATCGCGCGGATGCCGACCTTTTGGTCGAGCAGTCAGAGCGTTGCCGGACGATCCTGCGGCAGCTCAGCTCGCTCTCCTCCTCCAGCGAAACGCATCTGTCGAAGCTGCCGATCATGTCGCTGATCGACGAGGTAACCGAACCGCACCGCCATTTCGGCGTCGACACCGCAATGGAGATCGTTGCGCGTCAGGGTCCGGAGCCGGTGGCGCGGCGCAACGCGGGCATCGTCTACGGCCTCGGCAACATCGTCGAGAACGCGGTCGACTTCGCCGATTCGGCCATGGCCGTCCATGCCGGCTGGAGCCAAAGCCGCGTCTGGATCGTCGTTGTCGACGACGGTCCGGGGTTTTCGCCGGAAGTTCTCGCACGGATCGGCGACCCCTACATGAACGACCGCGAGACCCGTGACCGCAAGGCTGGCGGCGGCCTGGGCCTCGGCCTGTTCATCGCCAAGACGCTGCTCGAGCGATCCGGCGCGACCATCACCTTCAAGAACCGCGAGAGCACTTCGCAGCCGCATCAACGTGGCGCCATGGTGACGATCACCTGGCCTCGCGAGACCTTCGAATCGCACCATCTCTCGACGCCGGACTGACGCCGATGGCGTGACAAGCCGACTTCGGCCAACGCATCGCAAGGAAGGCCAGTGCGATCGTTCGAAACATCGCGTGTGCGTCGACGCAGAACGCCCGGATCAACGATCCGTGTGCACCGTTGAAGCGAACGTCCAAAACGCCATTCTTTCACAAGGATAGATGGAGACCGATATGCTCGACGAATCGATGACGACTACACTTGATCGACCGGCGCTTCCGATCGGCGAACGCTCGCTGCTGCTCGTTGACGACGACCGACCCTTCCTGCAGCGCATGAGCCGCGCCCTCGAACAGCGCGGTTTCGATGTCGTCACCGCCGAGAGCGTTGCGGAAGGCCTTGCAGCGTTGCGTTCCTCCGCTCCCGCCTGTGCGGTTGTCGACATGCGGCTTGGCGACGGCAACGGCCTTGATGTCATCGAAGCCCTGCAGCGCGAGCGCGAAGACGCTCGCGTCGTCGTACTGACGGGCTACGGCAACATCGCCACGGCCGTCACGGCCGTGAAGCTCGGCGCGATCGACTATCTCGCCAAGCCGGCCGACGCCGACGAAGTGGTTGCCGCTCTGACTCGCAGGGCGGGCGAGCGGGCCGAGCCACCGGAGAACCCGATGTCGGCCGACCGGGTGCGCTGGGAGCACATCCAGCGCATCTACGAGCTTTGCGACCGCAATGTCTCGGAAACGGCGCGCCGGCTTTCCATGCACCGACGCACGCTGCAGCGGATCCTGGCCAAGCGCGCGCCGCGCTGACGGCAAGACGGGCGAACCTTGGCTGCGGCTCGCTGAAACTTTAGCCGATGAAGTCTGCCGAGGCGGGGTGCGCGGCCCATTCGGCCTGCAACAGACGATCGGCGGACAACCGCGCAAATCGA
>JBBSUS010000222.1:0-5106 GCA_038234195.1 Hyphomicrobiales bacterium
GGCACGCGCCGCGCCCGCCGATCGCAAGAGGATCAGGCTTCCGCCACGCCTTCTGGTGTTGTTACCGGTCGGCCGCTGCCGACGCCACGCCCTGCGCACTACGGGCGCGGGACCATGTGGGTCAAGCATCGCCGAGACGATTACGCTGAGCCTTTTAACGAAAAAGACTTGACTGCGGCATTTGTGTTATGAACCTAGCGCCATGTCGAATCTGAAGACCGGTCTTTTGGACCAGACCGACCGCGTTGCGGACGCCCCGTCGGAGAACTGGGTCTACAAAATCCTGCCGCGGGGTGCGTGGCCCTACGCGCAATTGGCGCGGTGGGATCGGCCGATCGGCTGGCAACTTCTGCTGTGGCCCTGCTGGTGGTCGGCGGCGCTGGCGCCGCAGGCCGTGACGGGCGGCGCGGTGCACACCGGGCTGCCGAGCTTGTGGCATCTGTTCCTGTTTCTTGCCGGTGCCATCGCCATGCGCGGCGCCGGCTGTACGTACAACGACCTCGTCGACCAGCGCATCGACGACATGGTGGCGCGCACCCGCTCGCGTCCGCTGCCTTCCGGCCGCGTTTCGCGGCTGCAGGCCAAGCTCTTCCTGATCGTCCAGTCGCTGTTCGGCCTGCTCGTGCTTTTGCAGTTCAACGGCTTTGCGATCCTGCTCGGGATCGCTTCGCTGGGCGTGGTCGCCGTCTATCCGTTCCTGAAACGGGTCACCGACTGGCCGCAACTGGGTCTCGGGCTCGCCTTCTCCTGGGGGGCGCTGATGGGCTGGGCCGCCTATTGGGGCAGTCTGGCGCTGAGCCCGCTCCTCCTTTATGCGGCGGCGATCCTGTGGACGATCGGCTATGACACGATCTACGCCCATCAGGACAAGGAAGACGACGAACTGGTCGGCGTGCGCTCGACTGCACGCCTCTGTGGCGCGCGCACCCGAAGCGCGTTGACGATTCTTTACGGCGGCACGACCTTGCTCTTCGCGGCCGCCTTCGCCACGGCAAGCCAGGGCGGCGGTGGCGGCCCTGCCTGGCCGGCCTATGCAGGTCTGGCCATCGGCGGCCTGCAGATGCTCTGGCAGGTGCGAACGCTCGAGATCGACGATCCCGACGAGTGCCTCAGGCTTTTCAAATCGAACACGGTGTTCGGCTGGATCGTCTTCTTCGGACTGATCTTCTCGGCCCTGTGGTCGCTGTTGTTTCCGGTCGCGATCGGCTGAGCGCTTTCTCGCCGCACCCGATTGAAGCGGTGACAGAAGTTTACAAGACGCCATTCACAAAAGACGGGCGAACGGGGCTTGGCATCGGCTATGCTGCCGATGGCGTTGCTGCCGGCTTCCCGGCAAGGGCATTCGTCAGCTCTCGAAACCAAATGCGGAGAAGGCGCCAAGCCACGACTTGCTCGGGCTGCGCGGCTCATGACGCGATACGCAAGGCCCCAAAATCAGAGCGTTTGCGCATGCCGTGCCGGAGCGAACATTCTGCAGCGGTGATCCACCGCCGGAACAGCTTCGGCCGCGCTGCCGTCGGGCAGTGCAGCCGAATGCCCGTCAGGTTCCGACCTCTCCGCTGAGGCTTCCGGCGCTGTCATGCAAGGCTCTGTTGCCCCCAACCAATCCGAAGACTGGTCTGCCGGTGTAGCGCATGAGTGAAACGCAGACGTGGCTGCGTCAGCAGCCGCGTCTTCTCGTTTCAGTAATGGCGGTAATGGCGGTAGCGACGATAACGGTAGTGATCGTTGTTGTTGTTGTTGATGGCCGCGCCCAACACCGCCCCGCCGACGAGCGCCGCACCGACACCCAACGCGGTGGCGTTGGCCGCCTGATCGGACTGTGCGCGGTTGTTGCGATAGGTGGCATCGACGCACCGTTGGAAGCGGTAGCTGCCGGGCCGCAGACCCTGCTCATAGCAGGTGGATTGGGCATTCGAGGCCGATTCCTCGGGCGTCTGACATCCTGCCAGCGATGCCGAGAGCACCGCGAGGGTCGCCACAACAACTGAACACACACGCATATGAAAAGCCCTCCAACATTGTGGCGAATTTGTGAATTTTGGTTATACCGGGATCGATGCATCCGCAACTGCAATTTTTCCGACTTCGGCACTTGTCGTTAACGGCATCGACAAGATTTCAACCGAACTCGGAGCAGTTGGTCTCGGAGTTGTCCTTGCCGCGACTACAGCGGCCCTGTTGCGGCATCGCCCAAGCGGAAGCGCCATGCTGCCGGTGTGCGCGGGGATCAGCAAAGCAACTGGGCCACGGCGGTCATGGGCTCATCGCCTTGGAACCGGCAATTTCAGTTGCGTCTCAAGGCGTCGTCCCGTTCCGCGACGACGCCTCAAGGCTCAGCGATTTGTCAGTTGCGCGCGATGATCTCTTCGCCGGCGACGACCATGCGGATGCCGAGGCCCGGCTTGCGGCGGGCAAGGAAGCGCGGACGACGCTGGCGGTTGGCCGAGCGGCGGCGCGGCGCCGGGGCGGCGGCCTTGATCTGGCCGAGAGTCTCCTCGAGGCTCTGGACGGTGCCGTCGGCCTCGACCATCAGCATCGGCAGGCCGAACAGCTCCGACCAGGCCCGCCAGTCGGCGGCGACGTCGTAGAGATCGCTGGCGACGAGCAGCGGCACGGTGCATTTGGCATCGCGATGGTGAAGCTCGAGGGTGACGGTGACCTGGCCGTCCTCGTCTTCCATCGCCCTGGCGGCGACGCCCTCGAAGCTGCGGGGGGCAAGCGCGATCGAAATCGGCAGGCCCGACTTCTCAAGCTTGCGATGGACGACCGCGCCGCGGCGATCGACGCGGTAGACCACCATCTCGCCGTCCTCGACCATCTCGATGGTCTGGCTGCGCGAGACGGCCGCCGGGTCGAGCCGGACGGGCAGGTTGGCCCACTCTGGCTTGATGGGGGTGACTGCGACGTTGGGTGCGATACTCATGTTTCGACGCCTTTTAAGCCTCTGCGGGGAGCCGATGTTTCGGTCTCCCTGGTGCGGCCGCTGTTGTCCGGCCTTTGATGAGACCAACCTACGAGCGCGATCTTGAAGTCGCGCTAAGAAAGGCGGTTAAGCGTTTCTGACCTTGAACAGGGTTATCAAGATTAAAACTTGAATCGAATCTAAACGAGCTTGCCGGGGTTTAAGATGTTGTAAGGGTCAAACACCGCCTTGATCGCCCGCATCAGCTCGATTTCCGGTCCCCGCTTCGTTTCGGCCAATTCCTCCCGCTTCAATTGGCCGATCCCGTGCTCGGCCGAAAACGTCCCGTCCATTTCGGCCACGATGCCGTGGACGATCCCGCTCATCTCGTGCCATCGGGCCAGGAAGGCCGACTTGTCGGCCCCGACCGGCTGGGAGATGTTGTAGTGGATGTTGCCGTCGCCGAGGTGGCCGAAGGCCACGATCCGCGCATCCGGCATGGCCGCCAGCACGGCTTTGTCGGCCTTCGCCAGAAACTCCGGCACCCGGGCCACAGGCACGGCCACGTCGTGCTTGATCGAACCACCCTCCGGCTTCTGCGCCCAGCTCATCTCCTCGCGTAGCGTCCAGAAATCCTTGGCTTCCGACAGGGACTTGGCGATCACGGCATCGCTCACGAGGCCCGCTTCCATGGCCCCGCCCAAAATTTCCTCCAGTGTCTCACGCGCATCCTCCTGGGACCGACCGGACGAGATTTCGACCAGCACGTACCAGGGATATACGGACGTTAGCGGATCACGGATGCATTGGGAATGCCGTAACGTAAACTCCATGCCGATTCTGGGCATCAGTTCGAAGGCGGTCAGCTGCTGGCCGGCGGCATGCTCGGCCCGCTTCAGGAGATCGAGCGCCGCCTGGGGCGACGGCAGTCCGACATAGGCGACCTCGCGGCCGGCGGGTTTGGGAAACAGCTTCATCACGGCGGCGGTGATGATGGCGAGCGTGCCTTCCGACCCGACGAGGAGATTGCGGATGTCGTAGCCGCGATTGTCCTTCTTCAGGCGGCGCAGGCCGTGGATGATGTCGCCCGACGGCAGCACCGCCTCGACACCGAGGCAGAGTTCGCGGGTATTGCCGTAGGCAAGCACACCCGTTCCGCCCGCATTGGAGGACAGATTGCCACCGATCTGGCAGGAGCCCTCCGAGCCGAGAGACAGCGGAAACAGCAGTCCCGCCTCTTCAGCCGCTTCCTGGACGCGCTGCAGGACCACGCCGGCCTCGACGGTCAGGGTGCGTCCGACGGGGTCGACATTGCGCACCTTGTCCAGCCGCGAAAGGCTGAGAAGCACTTCGCCAATGGCGCGCGGCGACTGGCCGCCGACGAGGCCGGTGTTGCCGCCCTGCGGCACGATCGGGGTGCGGGTCTGGCTCGCCAGCGCCATGATCCTCGACACCTCCTCGACGCTGCCCGGCCGCAGCACGAGGCCCGTCTGGCCATGAAACAGATCGCGCGGCTCGTGCAGGTAGGGATCGATGCGGTCGGCATCGGTGAGCGCGTTGGCGGGCCCGACAATCTTCGCGAAACGAGACACGAGATCTTCGGCGAGGGGAGCTGAATTTTGCATGGCCCGACAGATAGTCCGCTGCGAAGCGAGCGTCGAGATGCTGCTGCGGGGCGTCGTTCACGCCTTCGTTTTCCACGCGACCGTCGCACGGCCGCGCTGGCTACGACGCCGGTTCAGTCGCGTGGTGCGGCAGCCCTGGCGAGCCGGTCGTTGATCGCCTCGCCGAGCCCGTGACGCGGAATCGGCGCGACGGCGATCGCCGCAATGCCCGGATCGTCGAAGCTGGCGAGCGCAGCAAAGAGGTTCGCCGCGGCTTCGCCAAGATCTCCCAACGGGCTGAGATTGACGGTCCGTATGGCGTGTTCGGCGCCCGGCATCGGCCGCGGCCCGAAGGCGATGAGATGCTCGCCGGGTTCGACGGATCGAGCATCGAGCCGGACCCGGCCGTGAGGCGCATAATGGGATTTCAGTTGCCCGGGCGCCGAGATTGCGGCGCCCGGCTGCGGGTCGACGACGGGAAGCCCGCTCGCGCGGCCGAGCGCCTCGCGGTCGACGGCGCCCGCACGCAGCAAGGTCAGGCGGTCGCCGTCCGGCCGCACGATGGTCGACTCGACGCCGACGGGCGCGGCTCCGCCA
>JBBSUS010000223.1:0-5082 GCA_038234195.1 Hyphomicrobiales bacterium
GCAAGAGCACCTTCGTCGAGCACCTGACGCTTGATTTGAACGCAACGTCGCCAGGCGTCGCAGACATCCTCGCCATGGACGGCTACCATTACGACGACGCCATCCTCCTCGCCCGCGGCGACCGTCCACGAAAGGGCGCGCCGCACACCTTCGACGTCGACGGTCTCGCAGCCATGCTCGATCGCATCCGCAAAAACGACAACCGCCCCATCGCCGTCCCGGTCTTCGACCGCGATCTGGAAATCGCCAGGGTTGGCGCCCGCATCGTCGCGCCGACCGCCCGGATCATTCTCGTCGAAGGCAACTACCTCCTCCTCGACGACCCCAACTGGGCCCCGCTGCGCACCCGCTTCGACGTGACGGTCATGCTCGCTGTCCCCGAGCTCGTGCTCGTCCAACGCCTCACCGCCCGCTGGACCGGCTACGGCCTTCAAGGCGAATCAATGGTGACGAAGATGGAAGGCAACGACCTGCCGAACATGCGGCTTGTGCTGGTGAGAAGCGTGGAAGCGGAGTTTGTGGTGGAGAATATCTAACGACGCGGAAGACGAATGTAACGCCGACAGAGAGGCATAGGATACCACGGATCAGTCGAGACACAGAATACGGTGAAACTTTCGGATTCGATCAAACCAGCGCATTCAAAGCAATTTCCCAAACGGCCGGATTCAGGCTATCTCCGAATGACTGTTGTCGTTTCAGGTAGTTACGTGTGAGCAAGCCAGCAATCAATTTCGATATTGTGTTCGATACGTTATCGGCGCCTTGCGCCGTTCTCGATCAGAATCTGTGCTTCGTCGAGGTCAATCAACTTTATCTCAAGACGCTCCTGCGAACGCGGGAAGAGCTGATCGGTGTCAATGTCTTAGTGGCATTTCCCGAATCACCCGGGCGCCAATCGCTTATCGAGAATTCGTTCCGAAGGGCGTTTCAGGGCGAGGCCAATTCACTGAACGAGATCGTTTATCGCATTCCCGCTCTCGAAGAAAAAGACGGCATGAGAGAGATATGGTGGACGGTCCATTCCTCACCTCTCCCCGATGACGACGGAAAACTGCTTTTTATTACGCTTCGCGTTGAAGACGTAACCGAGAAAGTCAGAAATAGGCATTTGAAGGATGCAATTTCAGGAGAAATACAGCACCGTGTCGGAAATCTACTCTCGCTTGTCTCCACTATAGCTCGCCGCACCGCCGACCATTCCGACAATATGAGCGAATTCATAGGAGATTTTGATTCTCGAATTCACGCACTGGCGCGCACTCACTCCTTGCTGACAGGTGGGAACTGGGACGGGACGATGATGGAAAGTCTCGTGATGAAACATCTTGAATCATACATCAATCAGCAGAACGACTACATTGTCGTTGATGGGCCAGAACTCAAATTGAGTGCGGTCGAAGCGCAAACGATGTCCATGGCTCTGCATGAATTGGCAACGAATTCGGCCAAATACGGTGCGCTCAAGTCAGTGGATGGCAGGCTCTCGATCTCGTGGAAAAAGCTCGATGGCAACGGCTATGAGCTCGAATGGCGTGAGGACGGCCTGAAAGACATTCAAGAGCCAAAGAAGCAGGGTTTCGGATCGATGATCCTGACGAAGATCTTGCCGAGCCAATTAAATGGACGGGTCATCCGCGAATTTTCACCGACTTCCCATATTTATCGTTTGATGGTCGAAAGCCGCAGCGATTAGCGGCAGGTCGATCGCGGATATCGGAGGCAGGACTTCCGTTTCAAACCGCAAATTCAGTAGTGATACCGGCAAGCCGCGATTTCGAGGCGTTGATCGTCGTCCCTACCTTCGACGCGGTAGACGAGGCGATGGTCGCCCGTGATACGCCGCGACCAGCAACCCTTCAAATCCCCCTTCAACGGCTCAGGCTTTCCGATTCCTTGAAAAGGGGTCCGCTTGGTTTCCTTGATCAATTCGTTGATCCGGTTTCGGATCTTCTCGTCACTCTCCTGGAAATGCAGATAGTCGTTCCAGGCATGCTCGGCCCAAAGAAGCTTCATGCAGCTTTTTCCGGCCCATTGGTCGGCCCAGCGGTCGGATCGTGCGCGACGCCGCGACCGGCATCAAGCTCGGCGATGGCACCAAACAGCGTCTCGGCGTTGTGCCGGCTTTTGAGAAGGTGAAGCGTCTCCTGCACGCCTTCCCATTCGCTCGCGGCCACCATCACGGCGGATTCGCTTCCTTGCCGCGTGACCAGCAAAGGCGCCCGCGACCGGATCACCTCGTCGAAGTGGCCCGCAAGATTGGCACGAAACTGCGTGAAACCGACATCTGCCATGACATCACCCCGAGATGAAAATGCGGACACGCTGTCCACTGTACATAATTATGTACATCAAATTCAATCGTCAATAACCGGTCTAAAACTCGATCCCAACCTGCGCCTTGACCCCCGACCGGAATGGGTGTTTTACCATCTCCATCTCGGTCACCAGATCGGCGAATTCGATCAGCTCGTCCTTGGCGTTGCGGCCGGTGATGATCACATGCTTCATCTCGGGCTTGCCCTTCAGGAACTCGATCACCTCGGCGATATCGAGATAGTCGTAGCGCAAAACGATGTTGAGCTCGTCGAGGAGCACCATCTGGTGTTTCTCGTCCATGATCAGCGCCTTGGCCCGCTCCCAGGCGGCCTTGGCGGCGGTGATGTCGCGCTGGCGGTCCTGGGTTTCCCAGGTAAAACCGTCGCCCATGGCGGTCATGGTCACCTGCTCGGGAAACTTGTCGAGCACGTTGCGCTCGCCGGTCTGCCACTTGCCCTTGACGAACTGCACGACTGCGACCTTCATGCCGTTGCCCAGCGCGCGGAAAACGAGGCCGAAGCCGGCGGTCGACTTGCCCTTGCCCTTGCCGGTGTGAACGATGACGAGCCCCTTCTCGACTGTCTTCGTCGCGATGATCTTGTCGCGCGCGACCTTCTTCTTCTTCATCTTCTCGGCGTGGCGGGCGTCGAGTTCGGCCTCGCTCATGCCGTCGGTGATCTTGGCCCTCTGCGGTCCCGTCGACAGGTCCTGCTCGCTCATCGTCTCAGCCCTCCATCTCGATTGCAGTCCCGTCGAACCGCTTGGCGAAGAAGACGCGGCTCTCGCCCTTCGGATAATCCGGCAGCCGGCCGAAGGGCTTGTAGCCCATCGCCTCGTAGAAGCCGGGCGACTGGAACGAATAGGTGTCGACCCACGCGCCGGCGCAACCACTCGCGATCGCAATGGCTTCGGCCGCCACCAGCAACTGCCGCCCGAAGCCGGCGCCGCGAATGCGCTCGGGGACGGCAACGATCTCGATCGTCATCCAGTCCCAGTAGATCTGCGCCACGAGCCCGCCGTCGATCCCCTCGATGTCGGTCAGCGCCAGGACGATATGGCGAGGCGAGAACGCGAAATCGCAGCGCGTCTCGCTTTCGGCCAGGGGCCCGACGATCCGGGCTCTCGCCGCGTCGTCGGCTTGGAGCAACCGTTCGATATTCAAGACGACTCCTCCGACCGGCTCGCGCACCGATATAGCACCAACCACGGCCGGCGGCCCGGCCGGGCCTAGCGCCCATCGGGCAGCCCGCCGGAAGGTACACCATGCCCGATCGGCTGGCGCGCGCGATGTTCCGACAGCCCGGCTTGCGCCGAGTTCGACCGCGGCATCCATAGGCCGCGGTCGATGGCCTCGGCAAGCCGGTCCGGCATCTCGGCATAAGCGTGCGCATTGTTCTCAAGCATGAACGCGCGAACCGCCTCATCGGCGACGAAAGCCTGGTAGACCGCCTCGAAATGATGGTCGCGCACCGCCCCGGTCGTCGCCGCGAACGCAAACAGATAGTCGACCGTCGCCGCGATCTCGAAAGCGCCCTTGTAGCCGTGCCGCATGATACCGGCGATCCATTTCGGGTTGACCACCCGCGCCCGGACCACCCGGCCGATCTCTTCTTCCAGAGTTCGTACGACAGGTCGCTCCGGCCTGGAATGATCGTTGTGGTAGACCTTCGGCCGCGCGCCGGACACATGCTCGACCGCTGCCGTCATGCCGCCCTCGAACTGGTAGTAGTCGTCCGAATCGAGCAGGTCATGCTCGCGATTGTCCTGGTTCTGGACCACCGCCTCGATCCCCGACAGCCGCGCCTCGAAGGTTTCGCGCTCGGGCTCACCCTCGGCGTCCGCGCCGTAAGCATAGGAGCCCCAGACGAGATAGCTCTCCGCGAGATCGGCGGCGCTCTCCCAGCCCTTCTCGTCGATCAGCGCCTGCAGGCCGGCCCCATAGGCGCCCGGCTTCGACCCGAAGATGCGAAACCCCGCCCGCCTTTGGGCCTCCTCCGCCGATACGCCTTCGGCAACGAGCCCATCCCGCTCGGCCACCATCCTCGCCGCGATCGGGTTGTCGCCGGCTTCCTCGTCCAGCGCGCCGACGGCCCGGATCGCCCGGTCGAACAGCGCGATCTGCTCGGGAAAGGCATCGCGGAAGAAGCCGGAAATGCGCAAGGTCACGTCGACGCGCGGCCGCCCGAGTTCAGCGAGCGTGACGATCGCGTAGCCCGTCACCCGCCGAGACGCCCGGTCCCAGACAGGCTTGGCCCCGATCAGCGCGAAGGCCTGCGCGATGTCGTCGCCGCCGGTGCGCATGTTGGCGGTACCCCACGCCGTCAGTCCGATGGATGTCGGCCATTCGCCGTGATCCTGCAGATGGCGGGTCACCAGAAGCTCGGCGGACTTTTTTCCTAACGTATAAGCCGTTTCCGTCGGCACGGCGCGCGTATCGACGGAGTAGAAGTTCCGCCCCGTCGGCAAAACGTCCGGCCGCCCCCGCGTCGGTGCGCCAGAGGGGCCGGGTGGCACGAAGCGGCCGGAAAGCCCGGTGAGCAGCCCGGCGAGTTCCGCTGGTCCAGAACCGGTTACCGCCGGCTTCAACTGCGCCGCGACATTCGCCATAACCGCCGTTGTGCGCGTCCATTGCGGCGCGGCGGTCATCTCGCCGGAGACAAGTTTGGCGGCGAGAAGCTCGATGCGCTCGACGGTGTCGCCGGCGGTCCGCCAGGGGTCGGAGGAGACGGCTTGCAGCACCTTCGGACGCGGGCCATCCCAAGC
>JBBSUS010000224.1:0-5070 GCA_038234195.1 Hyphomicrobiales bacterium
GAAATCGAGAAGTTCGACGGCGCGTCTTCCGGCTTGGGCTTTTCGACCATACCGGTGACCTTGAAGCCGTTGCCAACCGCCTCGCCCTTGCCGACGATCCCGTATTTCTGTGTCTCCTGCGGATCGCACTCCTCGACCGAGAGGATATTGCCGCCGGTCTTCTCATAGAGCGCGACCATCTCCGCAAGGCAGCCCTTGTCCGCCTGCATGATCATGTCGGGCAAGAGCACCGCGAAGGGCTCGTTGCCGACGAGATCGCGGGCGCACCACACCGCATGGCCCAGACCGAGCGGCGCCTGCTGGCGGGTGAAGCTCGCAGTCCCCGGCGCTGGCTGCAGCGCATCGAGCAACGCCAGCTCGACTGTCTTGCCGCGTTCGGCGAGCGTGTTCGACAGCTCGACCTGAATATCGAAGTAGTCCTCGATGACGCCTTTGTTGCGGCCGGTCACGAAGATCAGGTGCTCGATCCCGGCCTCGATCGCCTCGTCGACGACATATTGGATCACCGGTCGGTCGACGACCGTCAGCATCTCCTTGGGAATCGATTTCGTCGCCGGCAGAAACCGTGTCCCGAGACCTGCGACTGGAAATACCGCCTTGCGGACCTTCTTCATATCATTCCTCACGCGAAAAGTTGCTGCCGTCTTGCGTCACACCATTGTGGCCCGGAAGTGGCCCTGCCGGCGCGGCAATCGCCGCCTTTTTGCCGCTTAACTCTGCAAGATGTGTCAATTCATCACCAAATCGAGATCGACGCGATGTCGGCGTGGTAAACCAATGCTTAACGACATCGTTCTATCCTAGCGTTTCCGCTTTCCATACACTGCAGTTCCAGGAGACGACGCATGCTTCGAACGACGGGACGACGCCTGATGCGATTGGGCTCGACGCGCGCCCGCCCGACCAGCGCAGTTTTTTCTCGAGCCGGGCTCATCCGTGCGGGATCGGCGCTCTTCGCCGTCGCGCTGACCGCCTGCGTGACGACCCCCACGCTCGCCGACACGGGCTTCGTGAACTGGATCAACAGCTTCGAGAACGTCGCGGCGAAAAGCGGCGTCAGCCACAGCGTCTATCGCGCCGCGTTCAATGGTATCACCGAGCCTGATCCGGAGGTTCTGGAAAAGGCGCGCTACCAACCCGAGTTCCAGGCCAAGGTGTGGGACTATCTCGACAACCGCGTCAACGAGGAACAGGTCGCCAAGGGGCGCCAGATGCGGGCCCAATACAAGAGCGTCCTCGACCGCATCGAGCAGCGTTACGGCGTCGACCGCGACATCCTTCTCGCCATCTGGTCGATGGAGACCAATTACGGGCAAATCCTGACCCGCACCGACGTGATGCGCAATCTGCCGCGCTCGCTGGCAACTCTTGCCTATCTCGACAAATCGCGCGCCAAGTTCGCCCGCACCCAGCTGATCGCCGCGCTGAAGATCGTCCAGAAGGGCGACATCAAGCCGAACGAACTGATCTCGTCCTGGGCCGGCGCCATGGGCCACACCCAGTTCATCCCGACAAGTTATCTCGCCTATGGCGTCGACATGGACGGCGACGGTCACGCCAATATCTGGGAATCGGTCCCGGACGCGTTGGCGACGGCCGCCAATCTCCTGCACAAGAACGGCTGGCAGACCGGCAGGACATGGGGTTACGAGGTCGTGGCGCCGGGCAAGTCGGCCTCGGGCCGCCGCTCGCTCGCGCAATGGCAAAGCCTCGGCTTCAAACGGCCTTCGGGCGCTGGCTTTGCCCATGCCGGCGACGCTGCCAATCTTCTGCAGCCCGCCGGCAGTGCCGGCCCGGCCTTCCTCATGACGAAGAATTTCTACGTCCTGAAGAACTACAACAACGCCGACAAATACGCGCTCGCCGTCGGCCTTCTCGCCGACCAGATCGGCGGTTATGCCGGGCTCTACCAGGACTGGCCGCGAGGCTACAAGCCGCTGTCCATGTCGGAGCGCTACGAGTTGCAGAAGCATCTTGCCTCGCGCGGCCTTTATGATGGCAAGATCGATGGTAAGATCGGATCCGGCTCGACTTCGGCGATCATGTCGCTGCAGGGCAAGGCCGGAATGGCACAGGACGGTAACGCCTCGAAGGCGCTGTTGGACTTCCTGCGCAAGAACTAGCGCGTGGCAATCTTCGCCGCGGCTCGGCTTGCCTTCGGGCCGAGTGAAAAATCTGAGATCGGGCGCGACGACGATTTTGCCGCGCTGCAAGGGAAAGGCAGGCGCCACAGTGGCCGTTGACGACACCAATCTTCGGATCGCACCACGACGTCATCGCGCTTCACCGACGGTTCGAAAGGTCACACGGCTGGCGGCCGGGCTGTTTTGTGCCCTGCTTCTCCTTGGCATGCTCTTGCCCACCGGGCCCTCCATCGCCCAGCAACGGCCGCGCACCGTGATCGAAATGCTGTTCGGCAACGGCACCCAGGAAATTCAGCCACGGCAACAGATCGTCAGACCACGCAAGGTCCGGCCGCGTGCGGTTCGCAAGAGCCGGCAGCCGCGTTCGCAGGCGGCGGCGCCCGTGCGCTCTTCGCCATCGGCCGCAGCTCGTGACACCGGCAACGCGGCCGCTGTCGCCGACAGCGCCGATGACGCCAAACCGGCAAAGACCGAGAACGCCGAAAAGATCCTCGTCGTCGGCGACTTCATGGCCGACGGTCTGTCCAGTGGTTTGAATGACGCCTACGCCGACAATGGCGACGTCGTCGTCGAATCTCGGATCAATGGCTCGTCGGGACTCGTCCGCCAGGACTTCTACGACTGGACCAGCACGCTCGGGCCGATCCTCGACGAGGAAAAGCCGGCGGTCCTCGCGATGATGATCGGTTCCAACGATCGCCAGCCAATCAATGATGGCTCCAGCACCTACATGCTGCGCTCCGATCCATGGACGAGCGAATACGACAAGCGCATCGCGGCGATCGCGAAGATCGCCAAGGACCATGGCGTCCCGCTGGTGTGGGTCGGCATGCCGCCCTTCAAGCTCAGCCGGATGAGCGAGGATATGGTTTTCCTCAACGATCTCTTCCGCAAGGAGATGACACCGGCCAACGGCGAGTTCGTCGACGTCTGGGACGGCTTCGTCGATGCCAACGACGACTTCACCTCGACAGGGCCCGGTGTCAGCGGACAGGATGTGCGGCTGCGCAACTCCGACGGCATCACAATGACGTCGGATGGCGACGACAAGCTGGCCTTCTTTGCCGAAAAGGCGATCGGACGCCTGCTGAAGCTGCCCGCCGCCGCGCCCGGCGCCGCCCTTGCGGCGGTGGCCGGGACAAGTCTTCCCGGCGCAGAGCTTCCAATCCTCGGAAGCGTGGCGAACGCCAAGGTGTCTGCCCCCGTCGGCCTTGCCGATCCCGCCCTCGACGGCGGCGAAACGCTGCTTGGCGGAGCATCGGTCGCCGGCCTTACCCTGGAGCCGACGCCGCGCGAAAAACTGGTGCGCGACGGCGAACGCACCGGCGGCGTGGACGGGCGCGCCGACAATTTCGCCTGGAACGAGAAGACCGGCGCCCTGGCGCCGCCGGGCCCGCCCATCACCTATCGCGGCACGCTGGACCTGAAGGCCGTGCGCGCCAATGACGGCATCAAGCCGCCCGAAGAGATGCCCGGCATCCTCGACGCCATCATGAACCAATGGGCCAAGGAGGACGTCACCAAAAAAGGACAGGCTGGAGCCGACGAGGCACGCCAGCCAGAGCCTTCGAACTGATCCGTCGCCCGCCGGCCCGCCTGCCGCGCCTCAGCGCGGCAATGTCGTCGTGCCCATCAGATCGAGATCGATCGCCCGCGCCGCCTGGCGACCCTCGCGGATCGCCCAGACCACCAGCGATTGGCCGCGCCGGTTGTCGCCGGCCGCATAGACCTTGTCGACCGAGGTGAGGTAGCCGAGGTCGTCGGCCGCGACGGAGACGTTGCCACGCCGGTCGGTGTTGGTCTTCAGCGATTTGCCGAGTTCACTCATCACGCCGGTTTCCATCGGACCGGCAAAACCGATGGCGATGAAGGCCAGATCGGCCTTGATGATGAAGTCGGTGCCTTCGATTGGCCGACGCTTCTCGTCGACCTCGGCGCATCGCACGCCGGTCAGGATGCCGTCCTCACCGACGAATTCGAGCGTCGCCACCTGGAATTCGCGGTTCGCGCCCTCGGCCTGGCTCGACGAGGTGCGCATCTTCGTCGCCCAATAGGGCCAGACGGTCAGCTTGTCCTCGGTCTTGGGAGGCTGCGGGCGGATATCGAGCTGGGTGACGCGCACCGCGCCCTGCCTGAAGGCCGTCCCGACGCAGTCGGAGGCCGTGTCGCCGCCGCCGACGACCACGACATGCTTGCCGCCGGCCCAAATCTCTTCCTGAGGCCAGCCGTTGGTGCCGATCGGGGTGCCGGCGACGCGGTTGTTCTGCTGAACCAGATAGGGCATCGCGTCATAGACACCGGTGAGGTCGCCGTGAGGAATGCCTGCGTCGCGCGGCGTCTCGGCACCGCCGCAATAAAGCACCGCGTCATAGTCCGCGGTCAGCGTTTCGACGGACTTGTCGACACCGATGTTGATGCCGCAGAAAAAGGTCACGCCCTCGCCCTGCATCTGCTCGACGCGCTTGTCGATGAAGTGCTTTTCCATCTTGAAGTCCGGAATGCCGAAACGCAGCAGGCCGCCGACGCGCGCCTCGCGCTCATAGACATGAACCTCGTGGCCGGCGCGGCCGAGCTGCTGCGCGGCGGCCATGCCCGCCGGACCCGAGCCGACGATCGCGACGCGCTTGCCGCTCTTTTCCTTGGCAGGCTTGGGCTTGATCAGACCGAGCCCGTAGGCCTTGTCGGCGATCGCCTGCTCGACCGTCTTGATCGCGACCGGCGCGTCCTCGAGGTTCAGCGTACAGGCTTCCTCGCAGGGCGCGGGGCAGATGCGACCGGTGAATTCAGGAAAGTTGTTGGTCGAATGCAGGTTCTGGATCGCCGTCTCCCAGTCGTTCTGGTAGACGAGATCATTCCAGTCCGGGATCTGGTTGTGAACCGGACAGCCCGTGGGACCATGGCAATAGGGAATGCCGCAATCCATGCA
>JBBSUS010000225.1:0-5054 GCA_038234195.1 Hyphomicrobiales bacterium
CGTCGGAATCTGTTCCGACTGACGGAAATAGGCCTCAGCGACCTCTTCCATCGACACGCCTGCCAGTTCCACGATGCCTTGGTAGCGCTGCATGTATTCGCCCTGATCGACGGTCAGTGCCATGACACCGGTGCCGAGCAGAGCTTCCGACGTGATGGCCCCCGCTTCGATAGCTGCGCTCAGCCTGGCCTCGTCGAAGCGCGCATAGGCGCGCACGCTCGACGGCGTCGCGAAATCGACGACGAGCAGGTCCACCGGCCCGTCCGTCTGGGTCTGCGCGATGAACTTGCCGTCGAATTTCAGCGAGGTGCCCAGAAGCACGGTCAGAACGATCATCTCGGCCAGAAGCCGGTTCACCGGCTCGGGGTAGTCGTGCCGTCCCAGAATCTGGTCGAGCATCGGTCCCAGTTGTACCACGCGGCCGCGCGCATCCAGCGCCTCGACAGCAAACGGCACCACATTGTCGTCGCCGGCGAAGTCGAATTCGCCGAGCGCCAGATTGGGTTCAGCCATGATCGGGGCCATTCGTTCCCGAAGACCCCTGCGCACCGACTTCGCCGAAGCACCAGGCCAGGATCGATTTTTGTGCGTGAAGGCGGTTTTCGGCCTCGTCGAAGACGACCGACTGCGGTCCGTCCATGACGCTGTCGGTGACCTCTTCGCCGCGATGGGCGGGCAGGCAATGCATGAAAAGTGCTTCCGGATTGGCGTGCGCCATCAGGCGGTCGTTGACCTGATAGGGCATGAAGACGTTGTGGCCGCGGGCTCGATCCTCGCTGCCCATGGAAACCCATGTGTCGGTCACGACGCAATCGGCGCCGCGGACCGCTTCCACCGGGTCTTCCGTCATGTGGATATCCGCGCCGTCTTTTCGAGCCCTCTCGACGAAACGCATGTCGGGACCCGAGCCCTCGGGCGTGGCGATCTTCAAGGTAAAGTCGAACCGTGCGGAGGCTTCGACGAAGGACGACAGCACGTTGTTGCCATCCCCCGTCCAGGCGAATGTCTTGCCGCGCACCGGCCCGCGCTTTTCCTCAAAGGTCAGGAGATCGGTCATGATCTGGCAGGGGTGGGTGTCGTCGGTCAGGCCGTTGATCACCGGCACGGTGGCATATTCGGCCATCTCCATGAGACGGTCGTGTGTCGTCGTGCGGATCATGATCGCATCAACATAGCGCGACAGCACTCGTGCCGTGTCGGCGATCGTCTCCGACCGCCCGAGTTGCATCTCGGTGCCGGAGAGAAACAGCGTTTCGCCTCCGAGTTGACGCATGCCGACATCGAAGGAGACACGGGTGCGTGTCGACGGCTTGTCGAAAATCATCGCCAGCACCTTTCCGGCCAAGGGCTTCGGGCCGCTGCGGCCCAGTACCTTGCGCTGCGCCGCGTCGGCCATGATGGCGCGCAGATCGCCTCGGCCGACCGCGGAGATATCGAGGAAATGCCGCGGGCCAGAGGACGCGACGTCGTTGGCCGCAAGGCCTGCCGTCGAGGGCGCCGGCTGCGACGGCTTCGCCGACGGCCGGGTTGCAGCCGTTGTGTTGATCGTGCTCATCGGCCTCTCCTCAGGCGATTTTGCGGGCTTGTCCGGCGGAGGATAGCGCCGTCACGGCGGCCTCGATCCGCGTCAGGCCCTCACGGACCTCGTCGGCGGTGACGATCAGCGGCGGCAAGAGGCGCACGACGTTGTCTCCAGCCGGCACGGCAAGCAAGCCCTCGTGACGCAGCGCCGCGACGATGTCGGTGTTCGCCATCCGGCCCTTCAGGCCGATCAGCAGTCCCTCGCCGCGGATCCCCTCGATCACGTCGGGATAGCGGTCGGCGAGCGAAGCCAGCGACTGCTTGAACAGCAGCGCTGTCCGGCGAACGTTTTCCAGAAAACCGTCTTCCAGGACAACGTCGAGCACGGCATTTCCGACCGCCATGGCGAGCGGATTGCCGCCATAGGTCGTGCCGTGGGTGCCGGGCGTCATACCCTTGGACGCTTCCTCGGTGGCCAGACACACGCCCAACGGAAAACCGCCGCCGATGCCCTTGGCCGACGCCATGATATCGGGTGCCGCACCCGATTGCTCATAAGCATAGAAGGTGCCGGTACGCCCGACGCCGGTCTGCACCTCGTCATAGATAAGGAGGATGCCGAGTTCGTCGCAGAGCGCGCGAAGACCCTTGAGGCAGACGGCCGGCACAGACCGGATTCCGCCCTCGCCCTGGATCGGCTCGATCAGGATCGCCGCGACCTCGGGACCGCCGGCAGCCTCTTTCAGCGCTTCGTGGTCGCCGAAGGGCAACTGATCGAAGCCCTCGACCTTCGGGCCGAAACCTTCCAGATATTTCTTCTGGCCGCCAGCCGCGATGGTTGCAAGGGTGCGGCCGTGGAAGGCGCCTTCGAAGGTCAGGATGCGATAACGCTCCGGCGCACCGTTCACATAATGGTAGCGCCGCGCCGTCTTGAAGGCGCATTCCAGCGCCTCTGCGCCCGAATTGCAGAAGAACGCCCGGTCGGCGAAGGTCGCATCGATCAGCCGTTGGGCAAGCCGCTGCTGGCCGGGCACTTCATAAAGATTGGACACGTGCCAGACCTTGTCGGCCTGCTCCTTCAGTGCCGCAACCAGATGCGGATGGGCGTGGCCCAGCGCATTTACCGCGATGCCGCCGCCGAAATCCATGTAGCGTCGACCGTCGCGCGTCTCCAGCCAGACCCCTTCGCCTCGCTCGAAAGCAAGTTCTGCGCGGGCGTAGGTCGAAAAAAGCGGCGAGGAATGGTCCGTCGGCTTGGTCATGGAATTCGACTTTGCAAAAGATCCTTCGGGATCGGGTTGAGACACGACGGGGCCGAAAATCGGCCCCCTTGAAACATCAATGCCTGCCGTGGGGCAGGCATTGCAGGCATTCCGAACAACTCGGAGCATTTTCTATACCATGCGGCATGCCCATTCTGTCAACGAAACCCCTGCAAACCCCTGCAGGCACGAGAAGAATCTCGGCACTCGCGGGACGCCTCCGACAAACGCCGTGCCCGATCCTGCGCAAATTTTAATTGCATTTTAACGAACAGAAGCCTGGGGAAAAACGCGCAATTGATTCGCGGCAACGCACCCCGTGCTTGTCAGGGAGTCTTACGATGCGCTAACTTGCCTGCCAGACACTAGATTTCGTGCGGCGGACCTAGTTCATCAATAGATGTTGCGCGTCCCTTCGTCCCTCCGTGGCGAACGGTCGATGGATTCTGGCCGTCGCAGCCTGTCACGAAGGAGCTTTCCATGGGCTGGACCGACGAACGCGTTGAAATGCTGAAGCAGCTTTGGACCGAAGGATTGAGCGCCAGCCAGATCGCCGACAAGATGGGCGGCGTCAGCCGCAATGCCGTCATCGGCAAGGTGCATCGCCTCAAGCTGGAATCGCGTGCGAAATCCGGAGGTTCGGCTGCCACGGCACCTTCCCCGGTGCAGCCGCACGTCGTCGAGCGCGCGGCGCTGCAGCCGCGATATGCCGAGGTGGAGGTCAATCAGACCGTCGTGTCGCCGCGCTTTTCGCCGCCGCCGCAGCCCTCCTCGCCCCAGCGTTCGATGCCTCGCACCATGGGCGCGACCGCGCTCAAGATGGACCCGGATGAAGAGCATGAGCTGATGCAGGCTCAGGCGACCGTTCAGACGACCGGAGAGGTGGTGCCGATCGCCCGCAAGCTGACCCTCGTGCAGTTGACCGAGGGCACCTGCAAATGGCCGGTCGGCGACCCTTTGAAGCCGGATTTCCACTTCTGTGGCAACAGCGCCCGCGATGCATCGCCTTATTGCGCCTACCACGCCAAGCTGGCGTTTCAGCCAGCCTCGGAGCGCCGCCGGGTCCGTTGAGCCGGGGCCATAGAGTTATGGCTCACATGCTTGCTGCAGTCTGACCGCGGCGACGTCACGTCATGGCGCCGAATGCCAAAGGGGCGGCCCGCGATGCAGCGGACCGCCCCTTCTTTGTGATCGAGCTCCGCGCGCGATATGCCGGCCTCTTGCTCTGGACACGGGATCGGTGTCGCCGCGGAAAAGATGATCGCTGCGCTCGCGGCCACATGTGGCGCCTGCCGAGATCAGGCCGCCTTGTGCTGGACAACCTGGCGGGCCGGCTTGGCGTCGGCCGCGACAATCTTCGTGATCAACGCCATCACCGCGATCACCCCGAAATAAGCGACGAGCTCTGCCCCGGATGGCTGCGCGACGTAGCCGATCAGCGTGTGGAAGATGCGCCCTGTCCAGCTGCCCTCCGAAAGAAGCGAGGACGTATCCCATAGCGGCGCGGTCCAGGCTGTGATCCAGCCGCCCTGCTCGAGGAACCGCGCCGCCTGGGCGCCGAGACCGGCAGCCAGAAGCGTGATCAGCACGGCAAGCGACGAAAACAGACGATGCAGCGGGATGGCGATCAGGCCAAGATACAGGAGACCCGAAACCACGCCGCCCGCCAGAATACCGAGCGCACTGCCGCTGACGATGGACGCCGCATTCGTGCCGCCACCGGCTCCGATGCCGAACAGGAACAACACGACCTCGCCCCCTTCGCGCAGGACGGCGATGCCGCAGACGATCGCGAGCGCCGCGAGTGACTTCCTGCCGGCCATGACCTCCTGGCCGACGCGCTTCAGGTTCTGTGCCATCTCGCGGCCATGCTTGGCCATCCAGCCATTGTGCCAGACGAGCATGGCAACGGCGAGGATGAGGACGGCGGCATTGAGCGTTTCCTGCCCCGCCCCTTCGAACAGCCCGGCGATGGCTTCGGCGAAAACAGCTATAAGGCACGCGCCGAGAACGCCCGCGGCAACGCCGCCGCCGATCCACAGACCGCGGCCGGCAAGGCCACGTGTCGCCGCGAGCACGACGCCGACGACGAGCCCGGCCTCGAAGACTTCACGGAAGACGATGATGAAGGCGGCAAGCATGGACCTACTCCGCGATGACGACGCCCTGCGCCGTATTGGGGTGGAACTCGCCCATGAAGGCATAGCGACCCGGCACCAGCGGGCTGATCCGCACGACGCCATTGGCGCCGGCGCTGACCATTTTCTCGAC
>JBBSUS010000226.1:0-5045 GCA_038234195.1 Hyphomicrobiales bacterium
CGCGATTGACGAGCTTCGTCGAGGTCAAGGCGCCCGCTTGCATCGCTTCGAACGGCTCAGGCTTGGAGAAGTCCGTCGTCGGCGCCGTCACGTCCTTGACGCGCGCCCGATCCTTCGGCGTCAGGTCGCCGCGCACGATATCGGTCCGGCCATTGAGACCGAACGCTGCCGAAAGCGGAATCGCCGCGGGGAGTGCCACCGCGGCGAGAAGGATGGCCAGACGTGATGCGAACCGCATGGGTTTGTCTCGATTGCTCATTTCGCCGGGTGAATACGACCGAACCCGACCCGGCACGATCTCCCAGACTTTCGCGAGGACGGTTCCGGCAGTGAAGGACGGCATGATGACGCCGGGAAGCCGGCAAACGGCGGCGCTTCCGCCCAAGGCCAGAAACCTTACTTGAACACGGCCCCCGCCTGATCGAGGCTGTCCGAGCCCTCGATCGCAAGCTTGCCGAGTTCCAGCGCGGCCACGGCCCGCTCGATCGCCCGGGTCTGGGTGATCAGTCCGTCGATACCGGCCTGCACCCGGGCATTGCCCGCGGTGTTTCCCTCGCCGATCTGCTGGTCGTAGGCCTCGCCGTTCTCGGCGGCGCGGGCGATCGCCTGCATCTTGCCGATCGTGGCGTCGAGGTCGCCGCGCAATTCCTTGTCGATCGCCGGATCCTTGGCCGCGACGAGGTCTGAAACGGAGGGCCCTTCGACCATGTCGCCGTCGGTGCGCCGATAGCGCCCCTCATAGACGTTGCGAACGCCCATCGCATCGTAGAGGTGCGAGATATGGGTGTTGTCGGAGAAGCAGTCGTGCTCCTCCTCCGGATCATGCAGCAGGAGGCCGAGCTTCATCCGCTGGCCGGCCATCTCGCCATAGGAGAGCGAGCCCATGCCGGTCAGGATCGTCGAGAGCGTCGTATGCGGGTTCGAGACGACGGCTTCGCGGGCCTTGCCCCCGTCCTGCCAGTTGCCGACCATTTCCTTCAGGTCGCTGACGAGCAGCGTCGTCGCTGCGCTGAGATAGTCGGCGCGGCGGTCACAGTGGCCGTTGGTGCAGGCGGCGCCCTTGGCGTAGTCCGTCCATGGCCGGCTGCCGGCGCCGGGCCCGGTGCCATTCAGGTCCTGGCCCCACAGCAGGAACTCGATCGCGTGATAGCCGGTCGCGACATTCGCCTCGATGCCGCCAGCCTCCTGAAGCGTGTTCTGCAAAAGATCGGGCGTGATCTTCGAAGCGTCGACCGTCTTGCCGGCAATCGCGATTGAGGGATTGGCGATGACGTTGGCGGTGTAGAGGCCGTTCTCGTCGGACGCCGTGCCGTAGCTCTTGGTGTCGACATAGTCGATCAGCCCTTCGTCGAGCGGCCAGGCGTTCACGCGGCCTTCCCAGTCGTCGACGATGGCGTTGCCGAACCGGTAGGCCTCGGTCTGCTGGTAGCTCGGACGGGAATTGCGCCAGGCCTGCCGTGCCGCAAGGAGATTGTCGTCGCTCGGGTCGGCGATGAGGTCGTCTGCCGCAGCCTTGAGCGCTTGCGCCCCGGCCAGCGCATCCGAATAGCCGGCCAGCGCGATGTCGGCATAGGTCTTGGCAACGCCGGCTTCGGTGGGCGCTGCAGTCGGGACGGTGTCGCCGGATGTCGTTGGCTTGCTTGCCGCCGCGCTCTCCGGCGCCTTGGCCTGGGCCAGCGCCGACGATTGGACGGGCAGGACGAACACCAGCGCCGTCGCCGCCGTCAGCGCAGCGATTCTGAGGGCGCTGCGCGATTTCGAAGGTGCGTTGCGGTTCATAGGTCTTCTCCTGCCGGATCGGAATTATCGTCCGCGTCGGACGATCGAAGGGAGCGAACGAGCGATCGGTGACGCTGCCCCGCGTGTTCTGAAATGTGGATAATGGCAGTCAGCAATTCCTGTCAACAGGAACCGCAAAGATTAGAAACGTTCAATATTGGCGATATACTTGTTGGAATGGTTCTAAAACAAACGTTTTAACGCATTCGTCGGCAGGAAACTCCTGCAGTATAACACCCTAGCCGCCAACCAGCGGATGCACGCAGCCTGCCAGATGTGTAGCGTCATCGCCCTTCTGCTTTAGGGCAGGCACCGCAGCCCGGCAATCGTCGGCCGCTCGGGGGCAACGCGGCGCGAACGCGCATCCGGGCGGCGGGGCGTAGGGATCGGGCAGCTCCGCGAGGTCCTCCTGCGAGACGCCGAGAGGGCGGCCGGGCACCGGGGCGCTGTCGATGAGCAGCCGGGTGTAGGGGTGGCGCGGTGTTTGAAACAGCGCGCGGGCCGGGGCGAGTTCGACGATCCGGCCGAAATACATTACCGCCACCCGCGTCGCGACGCTCTCGACCACAGCGAGGTCATGGCTGATGAAAACATAGGCGAGGTCGCGCTCGCGCTTCAGCGTAGCGAGAAGGTTGAGAACCTGCGCCTGAACCGAAACGTCGAGGGCGGAGACCGGCTCGTCGAGGACGATGATGTCGGGCTCGGCGGCGAGCGCTCGCGCAATGCCGATGCGTTGGGCCTGGCCGCCGGAGAATTCATGCGGATAGCGTTCCAGGAATTCCGGGCGAAGATTTACGTCGTCGAGCAGCTTATCGATGCGGCTTTCCCGCTCGGGTTTGGAGAGCCCCAGCAAATGCCGCATCGGCGCTTCGAGGATGGTGCGGATCGTGTGGCGCGGGTTGAGCGACGACACGGGGTCCTGAAAGACGTATTGAACCCGCCGCGCCAGCGCCCGTGGACTGCCCGCGGTCAGATTCCTGCCGTCCAGGCGGATGGTGCCGGAGGAGGGCGCGTCGAGGCCGACGAGCATGCGCGCGAAGGTCGACTTGCCGCAGCCCGATTCGCCGACGAGGCCCAGCGTCTCACCCTTCGCCAGGTCGAGGTCGACGCCGCGCACGGCGATCAGTTCCGGCGCTATCGCACCAAACAGGCCGCGCCCGCCGCCAAATGAGCGCGTGAGGCCTGCGATTTCCATCAGCGCGCTCATGCCGAAGCCTCGGCTGCGCTCAGCGCTTCGCCGGGGGCCAGCGGATACAGGCACCGTGCCTCCAGCGCCCCGCGCTGATGAACGAGTGCAATGTCGCCGCGTCGGCAATCGGCTTCGACGCGCGGACAGCGCTCGGCGAAGGCACAGCCGTCAGGCAAATGGTCGACTGCGGGCGGGCGACCGCCAATTGCCGCGCGCCGGCGGTCGGGCTCGCCCATCACCGGCACGCAGTCGATCAGCATGCGCGTATAGGGATGGGCCGGGTTGGCGAGAAGCTCTGCGGTCGGCCCGGTCTCGACGATGCGCCCGGCATACATGACCGCGATGCGATCGCAGGTCTGCGAAACGACGCCGAAATCATGGGTAATGAACAGCACGGCCACGTTGCGCTCGCGGCGAAGATCGTCGATCAGCCGCAACACCTGCGCCTGCACCGTCACGTCCAGCGCCGTCGTCGGTTCGTCGGCGATGATCAGCTCGGGATCGTTGGCGAGCGCCATGGCGATCGAGACCCGCTGGCGCAGGCCGCCGGAGAGTTCATGCGGATAGGCCTTCGCCCGCGCGGCGGGGTTGGGAATGCGCACCCGGTCCATCAGTTCGCGCGCTCTGGCGTCCGCATCCCGGCGCGAACGCGGCTGGTGGGCGCGAATGGCCTCGGCAATCTGCTCCCCGACGGTGAACAGCGGGTGCAGCGTCGCCAGCGGGTCTTGGAAGACATGGGCGATGGCACCGCCGCGCAGGGACCTTATGCGCGCGTCGGACGCCTCAAGCAGGTCTTCGCCGGCAAAACGTACATCGCCACCGGCGATCAGGCCCGGCGGCGAGGGCACGAGGCCGGCCAGCGACATTGCCGTCACCGATTTGCCGGAACCGGATTCGCCGACGAGCCCGAGGCATTCACCGCGGCCGATCGTCAGATCGACGCCGCCGACGGCGATCGCAACGGAGGAGCCCATGCGGAATTCGGTCCGAAGGTTCCGGACGGCAAGTGTCGCGCCATCGTCGACGACGGCGTTAGGCCGACGCCGGTTCTTCGCGATCGCTGTGCGAGCCGAAGGCCGCGCCGGCGCGCCGGACCGCAGGCGGGGATCGAGCACGTCGCGGATGCCGTCGCCCAGAAGATTGATCGACATCACAACGAGGAAGATCGCCAGCCCGGGCACCAGGGAGATCAGCGGTGCGGTGAACAGCAGTTTGCGTCCCTCGCCCAGCATCGAGCCGAGATCGGCCTGCGGCGGCTGCGCGCCGAGGCCGAGAAAGGACAGGCCGGCGGTCTCCAGGATCATCCAGCCGATGGTTGTCGACAGCGTGATGACGATGGTCGGCATGACGTTCGGCAGGATTTCGGTGCCGAGAATGTTGAAATGCCCTTTGCCGGAGAGCCTTGCGGCATCGACGAATTCGCGCCGCGAGAGCCCGATGGTGATGCCGCGGATGTTGCGGGCGAAGAACGGGATGTTGACGGCCGCGATGGCGTAGAGCGCGTTGATCAGCCCGGGTCCGAGCACGGCGACGATGGCCAGCGCCAGAAGGATGTATGGAAACGCCATCAACAGGTCGATGAAGCGCATCAGGATCGAATCCGTGCGTCCGCCGACATAACCGGCGACGAGCCCGATCGCCGAGCCGACGACCGCGGCGATCAGCGAAGCCGAAAGGCCGACCGCCAGCGAGACCCGCGCGCCCCAGATCAGACGCGAGAGCACGTCGCGGCCGAGCGCGTCGCTGCCGAGGACATGGTCGCCGAAAAGCGGCGCCAGCCGGCTCGCCGGATCGGTGGCGTTCGGATCGGCGAGCGGCAGGATCGGCGCGGCGAGCGCCGCCAGCACGATGACGGTCAGGATCGCCAACCCGACGGCGGCCAGGCGGTTGTTGAGGAGTAGCGCAAGCGACGAAGGGCGCGACCGACGCTCCGGCGCTGACTCCCGCGGTTTGGCGGCCACATCCGCACCCGCGCTCATTTCAGCCTCGGATCGATCAGCGCCTGGGCGACGTCCGCGGCCAGGTTGAACAGGACATAGCTCGCGGCCACCACCAGCACACCGCCCTGCACCAGAAG
>JBBSUS010000227.1:0-5021 GCA_038234195.1 Hyphomicrobiales bacterium
CGGTGAATTTCCAGCGGTTCTGAGGATGATTTTCATTCGTCACTGTCGAGGCTGCCGAAGCGACAGCAGATCCTTGGGACAAGCCCAAGGAGGACCGCGCAGCCAAGTTTGATCCTCAGTATTTCAGAAGCTGGCGCCACGTGCGCCTAACGGCATGACGCCGCAATTCGTCCGCCCTGCCGATCGCACATCGATAACGCCACGCGAAAACGGTTCACGCCCGGCCCGGGCTGGTCTATGACGCGTGCGAACGCGCTTTAACGCCAAACCGGAGTGGGCATCGTGACCGCCATCATCGACATCATCGGACGTGAAATCCTGGACAGCCGGGGAAACCCCACCGTCGAGGTCGACGTGATCCTCGAAGACGGCTCGATGGGGCGTGCGGCCGTTCCGTCCGGTGCCTCTACCGGCGCGCACGAGGCGGTTGAACTGCGCGACGGCGGCTCGCGCTATCACGGCAAGGGCGTGACGAAAGCCGTTGCAGCGGTCAACGGCGAAATTCTCGAGGCAATCGGCGGCTACGAGGCAGAGGACCAGATCCGCATCGACAAGGCGCTCTGCGACCTCGACGGCACCAAGAACAAGAAGCGCCTTGGCGCCAATGCCATCCTCGGCGTATCGCTGGCAACGGCGAAGGCGGCGGCGGATGCGTCTGGCCTGCCGCTGTATCGCTATGTGGGCGGCGCCTCGGCGCACGTGCTTCCGGTGCCGATGATGAACATCATCAATGGCGGTGCCCATGCCGACAATCCGATCGACTTCCAGGAGTTCATGATCGTCCCGGCCGGAGCGGAGCGCTTCAAGGACGGTCTGCGGATGGGCGTCGAAGTCTTCCACACGCTGAAAGCAATGCTGAAGGACGCCGGTCACAACACCAATGTCGGCGACGAGGGGGGCTTTGCGCCGGGCCTCAAGTCCGCGAAGGAGGCCCTGGATTTCGTTCTCAAGGCGATCGAGAAGGCCGGCTTCAAGCCGGGCGATGACATGTTCATTGCTCTCGACTGTGCCGCTTCTGAGTTCTTCAAGTCGGGCAAGTACGATTTGGAAGGCGAGGGCCGCAAGCTATCGCCGGATGACATGGCCGGATATCTGAAGGGACTCGCCGACGCGTATCCGATCTTCTCGATCGAGGACGGGATGGCCGAGGACGACTGGGACGGCTGGAAGACGCTGACCGACCAGATCGGCCGAAAGGTCCAACTCGTCGGCGACGATCTGTTCGTCACGAATTCCGAGCGCCTGCGCGACGGCATCGAGAAGGGCGTCGCCAACTCGATCCTTGTCAAGGTCAACCAGATCGGAACGCTTTCAGAAACGCTCGACGCCGTCAGTGTCGCCAACCGCGCAGGCTATACGGCGGTGATGTCGCATCGCTCCGGCGAGACCGAGGATTCGATCATCGCCGACCTCGCCGTCGCGACGAATTGCGGGCAGATCAAGACCGGCTCACTCGCCCGCTCCGACCGGGTCGCGAAGTACAATCAGCTCCTGCGCATCGAGGAAGAGCTGGGCGACCAAGCGGTCTATGCCGGCAAGTCGGTGCTGCCGAAGAGCAATTGACCCCATAAGGAAGAGATGCTGCGAAGGGCGCGGCGTTGAATTTTGCAACATAGGACGGGCCTCCGGCGACGATCGGCGGAGGCCTTTGTCGAGGTCGAGCGCTCTGGCTGCGGCTCGGCCTAGTTGCCTTTGGCATCCAGCTCGGTTGCGACCTGGCCGTAGCTGATCAGCGAGAACAGCGCGGCCCCGCCCAGGATGTTGCCCATCAGCGCTGGCAGATAAAAACCGCTCAACGCATCCATGAAAGCCATGTTGCCACTGAAGACGAGCGTCAACGCTTCCACCGAGCCGGCCACGACGTGAGCGAGGTGGAAAAGGGCGATCAACGAGGTGATGAGCGCGATCACAAGAAATCCCGAGCTGTCGGCCGAAGGCAGCAGCCAGACCACCGTGGCCATCAACCAACCAGCGGCGATCGCCCGCATGAACATCGGCCAGAATTCCGGTTCCATCGCAGTCCTTGAGATGGCGATGGCCGCCGCGGTGATATCCGGCGAGTTCAACAGATCGTTCGCTGTGCCGTAGGCGAAGATCGCCGTACCGACCATGTTGGCGACGAAGACCACCGACCAAAGCCGCAGGACGGCGACGACACCTCGAACTTTCGGTCGCGCCAGAACGGGCAGGGTGGCGGTCAGGGTAATCTCGGTAAACAGCTGCTGGCGGCCGAGGATGACGATCAGGAAGCCCACGGCATAGCCAAAGCTTTCGATCAGCGGCACCCAAGTCGCCTCTGGCAGATAAGCGCGGATCGCTGCCTGGGTGTAAAGCGAAAAACCGATCGACAGTCCGGCGGCAAGTCCCGACCACCACAGACTGGAAAGCGGCCTGGTCAGTTCGTCTTCGCCCTCCTGGCGGACCACTTCGTAAACCGCAAGCGGTCTCAGCTTCAGCCGGTCTTCGATCTGATGGAGTTCACCCTTGGTGAGGGTCGAACCCTCCTCCTCCAGACGGCGCTCGGTCACGTCGTTGGAATGCCGACGGCCGCTCATGCCAGCACCGCGCGCTTTTCGAGCGCATTCATCCTGCGCGGCTTGAAGATCGTCATTGGGGAAGCGCAGACTTTGGCCGCCCGCTGGTTTTGCGTTCTTGCGATCGGGCTTTTCGTTCCCCGGTGCCCCGCCTTCGTTCATCTCGGACGCTTTTGTCGAGGGCGCGTCCTTTGCTTGGGTGTCCATCGGTTCCGTTCGTCTCCAGGCTTCGCGCCGAACCTTCTCGCGAAGTTCGGGATGCTGAACGCCGCGGCCCGGCCGCAACGATGGACATGGAGCTAAGCGCGGGTTTCGCCGTGGAAAGACCCATCGACGTTTACGCGGCGTTCGCGATGAAGAGGATTGTCGACCGATGACCTACTCGCCGAAGATCCACTTCTTCCAGCTCAACCGATCGCCATAGCGCTCGAAGAGCTTGGAATCCTCGTGCTCGGCGAACTGCGCATAATTGAGGATCGCGACGAAGGTCACCCCGCCCAGAATGTTGCCGATCAGGACCGGAAGGACGAACTCCGGAAACAGCGGCCAGAACGGTACGTCGGTGCGGAACGAGAGATAGAAGACTTCCACCGACGAGGTGATGACGTGGAAGAAGCCGCCGACGCCGACGAAATACATCAGGACGAAGACGAACAGGATCTTCGATACCGTGTCGCGACCGCAGTGGACAAGCCAGACCATGGCGGCAACGATCCAGCCGGCAAGAATACCTTTGGAGAGGAGCTGCGTCAGCGGGGCCTCGTAGGCGTGTCGGCTGATCTCGATGGCCAGCACCACGCGCTTGACGTCGAAGACATCGAAATAGGCGATCAACGCTGCGACGCCGATCGCGCCGATCAGGTTGGCGACGAGAACGACCGCCCAAAGACGCAGAAGATTGGCGAGACTGGCAAGCTTGGTAAGCACCAGGACAACGGGTGTCAGTGTGTTTTCGGTGAACAACTGGTAGCGCCCGAGCACGATGATCAGAAAGCCGACGGGGTAAAGGAGATTGCCGAGAAGCCCCGGTTCGGCCTCGCCTGCCGCGTCGGTGAAGACGATGCGGGCAATGAAGGTCAGTCCGATCGCGCCGCCGGCACCAAGGCCGCTCCAGAACAAATAGGCGTTGGAGGAATCCAATTCATGGTCCGCAGACGCGAGGACGCGGGCAAAGACCTCCTCGAATGAGAACATGTCCTTGAGAGTCTCGCCCTCGCTGGGTGCGTTCTCCAGCGACTCCTTTGGGTTGGAACGAGCCTTCGCCTCTTCGCTCTCGGATTTCTCGGCATGCTTTTCTTCCTGGGTGTCGGCCATGCGGGTCTTTCATCCAAGGGGCGGCGGCGAGACCTCTCGCGGCAACGGCGTCGGTCGAAAGCTAGCGTGAATGCGAAAAGACGCCAGCGGAGCAAATCAATAGCCGGCTACAGGATTTCCATCTCGGCCCGAACGGGAAGACGGGTGGGTCGGCAAGACTTCGGCGGTGGCGCTCAGCAGCGTCTGGTGGAGCGATGAATGGGAAATATCCTCCGACGTAAATGATGCGCGTCAGCGTCGTGGTTTACGACGCCTTAATGGACGCCATGGCAGGGTGGCCGGGAAGAGGGACGCCCATGCGCACGATACAGAAACGCAAAAACTATCTCGGACGACTTATTGTCCCGGCGATCACGGCGAGCTTCCTGGCCTATTTCGCCCTGCACGCCCATAGCGGCCAGTACGGCATAGAGGCGAAGGCTGACCTGACACGGCAACTGGCCGACCGCAGCGCAAAGCTCGAGGAGTTGACCGTGGCGCGGGCCCGACTGGAAAAGCGGGTGCAGCTTCTTCATGACGGCACGCTGGAACGCGACATGATCGACGAGCGTGCGCGGCGCGCGCTGAACGTGGTGTCGCCGGATGAGATCGTGATCTTGAAATAGTCTCCGAGACCGTCGCCCAAACGCACTCGGCGCGATATCAAGACCCGCACTCGATGATCTGCAAATGCGAATAAACCGAATTTCGGTTGAATAGTGTGCGTTGCAGCAATTAAACCGGAATCAAGATAAAAAAGGCCGGTCACCTTGCTGGAGGCTTTTCCACCGTTATAGTGCTCTGGAAATGTAGCGCCCGAGAGGCGGTTCAAGACCCGGAGGCAGCATGGCGGCCAGGACGAAGAAGGCGAGTTCGGCGGCGTCGAAAGGCGCAACGAGTTCGAAGGAAGCGCCCGCGACGGATTCGTCGGCGGAGATCGTCAAGACGCTCGAACATTTCGACGCGCCCGATCCAGCGGAATTTTCCAAGGACCAGGAGCTGCGCGCCTATAGCGACATGCTCCTCATTCGCCGCTTCGAAGAGAAGGCTGGCCAACTCTACGGCATGGGCTTCATCGGCGGCTTCTGCCATCTCTACATCGGCCAGGAAGCGGTCGTCGTCGGCATGCAGATGGCGCTCAAGGAGGGTGACGAAGTCGTCACCGGCTACCGCGACCATGGCCACATGCTCGCC
>JBBSUS010000228.1:0-5016 GCA_038234195.1 Hyphomicrobiales bacterium
AGGCCGCGCCGCCTTTCCATTCGCACAAGGTTCGCCGCGAGGCGGCACGCAGGAGCGCGAGGTCGACGTCGTCCGGCGGAAAATAATAGGATGGCGGGTGGCTGGTTTCGATGGCCCGGTAGCCGCTCCGCGCCTCGGCGACGACGCGGCCGGCGAACTCGACCTTCAGATGCGCTGAGACCCTTTCGATGCGGGCCGGCCGGGGGAAGTCCCAGACGCTTTCCTGGCCGGGAGCGGGCGCGTCGGGGGTGGGGTGCGAGAGCCATTTCATGGAAGCAGAAATAGGGTCGGTGCGGGGCCATATCCACCGGTTTGACGCGAAAGAGCATGGGGATCGAAGGGACCTGTCGAGCGCTTCGCGGTGGGCGCTTGCCGCCGGCTTGAAGGGATATGGTTCACAGCGGTCATCCGTATGGCGGGTCTGACGGTGCCTGCGGGGCCATCCCGACCGCTCTTGCGAAAGCCATTCTTGATTGCCCTGAAACCGCAACACGCACGGTCCGTGGAATCGGGGGAGGCGACGCCCGGAATATCGCGATTGCGCGACGCCTTTTCATGATTTGGTAATCATGAGGGCCGCATTTTAAGGCGGAGTACATCAACGCCCCGCCTCGCTGCCATCGCGCGCAGCGGCGCTGAACGATTTGGATCGGCACTGGTCATGAAATTCCTGCGCGGCCGCGGCCACAAGGCGACCAAACCGTCGAACCGCTTCGACCGGAACCGCACTCATCGATCCCGGTTCTATATGGGTTCGTTCATGTTCCTCTCGCTGTTCTGCGCAATCTGCGGTCGGCTCATCTGGTTCGGTCTTTACGCGCAAGACCAGACCGACGGCATGATCGTGTCGAGCATCTCGACGTCGAACCGGCCTGACATCGTCGACCGCAACGGTGAAATCCTCGCGACAGACATCAGGACCGCGTCGCTGTTTGCCGAACCCCGCCGCATCGTCGACGCCGACGAGGCGACAGAAGCGGTGTTGACCGTGCTTCCGGGGATCGACGCCAAATCCCTGTACCGCAAGTTGAACTCGAAGGCCGGGTTTGCCTGGATCAGCCGTGGCCTGACGCCGAGCCAGCAGCAGGCCGTCCTCAACCTCGGCATCCCAGGCATCGGATTTCGAAAGGAGGCGCGGCGGTTCTATCCGGGGGGCTCCGAAGCGACCCACGTCCTCGGCCTGACGAACACCGACAACCAGGGCATCTCCGGGATGGAGAAGTTCCTCGATGACAGCGGGTTCAGGGCGCTCCAGGCCAATGGGCTTGGCAGCAAGGACGGGCTCAACACGTTCAAGCTTTCCATCGATCGCAACGTGCAGCATGTCGTCCACCAGGAACTGGTGCGGGCGATGAAGGAATACCGGGCGATCGCAGCCGGCGGCGTCGTGCTCGATGTCGACACCGGCGAAGTGATCGCGATGGCCTCGGTCCCCGACTACGACCTGAACAATGCCGGCAACGCGCCTCTCACCAAGGAAAACCTCAACAGGATGTCGGCCGGGACGTTCGAGATGGGGTCGACCTTCAAGATCTTCACGACGGCCATGGCGCTGGATTTCGGCGTCGTCTCGATCAACTCGCGCGTTGCGACCACGCCCTTCACCGTTGCCGGTCACACCATTCGGGAATTCCATAACGAGGGCAGCTCGCTCTCGGTGCCTGACATCTTCAAATACTCCTCGAACGTCGGATCGGCCCGCGAAGCCGACATGGTCGGCCTGGAACGGCATCAGGAGTTCCTGACGCGTCTCGGCCTGCTCTCCAAGATGAGCACCGAACTGCCGGAGGTCGCCATGCCGACGCAGCCGAAGGTCTGGAGAAAGATCAACTCGATGACCATCGCGTTCGGACACGGCGTCTCCACCACACCCCTCAACACCGCGGTCGCGGCGGCAGCGCTGATCAACGGCGGCTACTACATCCCGCCGACCTTCCTGCCCCGGTCGGTGGAGCAGGCCAACGCCATTCGCAGGTTGATCGTGAAGCCCTCGACGTCACAGGATATGCGCGCGATCTTCAAGCTCAACGGCGAGGAGGGAACCGGCCGCCAGGCGGACGTGCCCGGCTATCACGTCGGCGGAAAGACCGGCACGGCCGAAAAGGTCGAGCACGGGCGATACATTCACGACAAGCGCTTCAACGCCTTCGTCGGCGCGTTTCCGATCGATAAGCCTCGCTACATCGTGATGTCGATCATCGACGAGCCGAAGGTCGAGAAGGGCAAGCCGAACGCACAGGCCGGCTGGAACGCCGCGCCGATGGTCGGCAACATCGTGAGGGGCGCCGCCACGTTCCTGAACGTGAAGCCGACCTTCGGACAGATCGGCGAATCGCTGATGGCGGAATACTGACGCCGAAGAGGTTTGGCGGCCGGATCGCAACGACCGGCCTCCGCTGCTTCGGCGACGGTGCGGCCGACTGCGCCGCGCGCGATGGGAGGGTCTTGCTCGATCCGTCTCGGTCGACCGCAGGACGCCATCCGGCGTTGCCGCAGCCGATTTTCCGTGTCGGCGAAACATTCTTTTGCGTCAACGGCTTGCGGATGGTCTGCATTGCAGCAATTGAAGGGGAACGCGAAGGGACATCGCTGGACGGCCGGCTGACCCGCCGTCCGCTCGACCGACGGATGCCCGATTTTCATGTTCAATCGCCGAAACGTCCTGGCCGCCTTCGGCGCCGGAGCCCTGTCGTCCCTTGCCGGCCGCTCCTTCGCCGAGGCAACGCGGAGCGACGCAAGGCCGCCGATGATCCACGGCGACACGCCGCTCGTCTTCGCCGAGCCGACCGCATTTTCCTTCGACGGTCTGGTGGCCGCGGCGCGCCAGAAGGTCGCCAGCCCCTACGTGCCGGCGCCGAACCCGGCGCCGCAGGTGACGCCCCGCATCGGCTACTCGCAGCACAATGCGATCTTCCAGCCGGTTGCGGACGGGCTTTACGCCGACAAGGGCCCGCAGGGGATCGTCACGGCCTTTCACCTCGGTGAACTGTTCCGACGGCCGGTGAAGCTGAACGCGCTGGAAGATGGCATGGCGCGCCAGCTTCAATATCGCGAAGGCTATTTTTCCTACCCCGCCAATTCGCCGGCCAGGGACATGCCGGCCGCGATATCGGAGAATGGCACCGGCTTTGCCGGGTTTCGCGTCCATGAGCCGTGGAGCGGGGCGTCGGATCACCAGCCGGGCGACTGGCTTGTGTTTCTCGGCGCGGCGTATTTCCGCTCTTCCGGCGATCTGAAGCAATACGGCCTGTCGAGCCGCGGGCTGGCGCTGGATACGGCCAGGCCCGGCGGCGGACCGGAGGAGTTCCCCGACTTCACCGAGTTCTGGATTACGCCCATGCAGGGTGGCCGGATGACCATCTACGCCCTGATGGAGGGGCCGAGCGTCACCGGCGCCTATCGCTTCGACGTGACTCAATATCCGCATGTGACGATGGACGTGACCTGCCGGATCTTCCTGCGGAACGACTTCGCCCGCTTCGGCGTTTCGCCGCTGACCTCGATGTACTGGTATTCGCAGGAGCGCCGCTGGGCGGCCGGCGACTGGCGGCCCGAGGTGCATGACTCAGACGGGCTGTTGATCCGGCACCGGGATGGCGGCGCCCTGTGGCGGCCGCTCACCGACCCTGACGCGGTGCGGGTCACGGCGTTTCCCGCCGCCGGCATGGCCGGCTTCGGCCTGATGCAGCGGGATCGAAACTACGACCACTATCAGGATCGCGCCGCCTTCGAGCTGCGACCGAACCTCTATGTCGAGCCGGTCGAGGGGTTTTCCGGCGGCGAGATCCAGCTGGTGGAATTGCCGACGCGGGCCGAGTTCAACGACAACATCGTCGCCTTCTATGTGCCGGAAAAACCGGCAAAGGCCGGCGACGCGATGAGCTTCAAATACCGGCTGCACTGGAGCGGTGCCGAGCCGGAGACGCAGTTGGCAAGGCTCGTCGACTTCAGGCTCAACCGCCCCTGGCTGCGACGCGCCGCGGGCGAAGCGGACCGGCTGGAGCGCAAGATCGTCCTCGACTTCGCCGGCGGCGCGCTGGCCGGGGTGTCGCCATAGGACGTCACGCCGGTGATCGAGGTGCCTTGCGGTCGCGCCTTCAAGCCCAAGCTCGAACGTGCGGTCGACCGCGAGGACGGGATGCGGCTGGAGTTCGATCTGTTCACGGAGGAGGTGGAGCCCTGCGAAGTGCGCGTCAGCCTGAAGGCGGGAGATCGGGTGCTGAGCGAGACGACGGCAATCGCGGTGAAACCGGACCAGGATTTGCCGGAGAAGGGGTGAGGGGGATTTAAACGCGCCGGTACAGATGGCTCTTTTGCGCCCATGTCTACAGGCCAGCGTCCAGACGGACAATCCTGAAAGCTGCCGGAATTCACGTCAGTCGTTTTCATACGAGAGAAAGTGGCTTCAAAACTCTATAGCGATCCCCGCTATCCGTGCAGGGTCTGGATCGAATCCCAGGAGGTCGAGAAATCGAGATCGGCGATGAAAGAAACTGGATTCATCCAGCTCACTCCACAGTCTCCGCACACGTCCGGCACGTGGCGTCGTGCGCCGGTGCGTTTCGGCTTTGAAACCTCTGCTGTGACGACGCTGCGGTCAGCGTGGCCAAGCGCTGCTGCAATTAGGAAGGGGTCCTGTCCGATGGTGATTAGGTCAGCATCAGTCAGAGGATCGCCGTAAAAACCGAGTATCGCTTGCACTGCATCAGGGTCGCTAGCCTCGCTCAAAAGCAGCGCCTTTTTCGTGGCTATGTCATGCATCCATTTCGCGAGCTCGTCGTTGCCGCCCTCGACCTCAGCGTAGATTTCTGCTGGCATTTTCACCGTGCCGAGCTCCCCGTGATGAATGAGCCACCGCCAAAACTCCGGGACACGGCGATGGCCATACCAAGTGTTATGAGCCGTGATCAGCGCGTTTGCATCGAGCAAGTAGAGCATCAGGCCGTCACTCGCTGTTCAGCGAGAAGCGGGTAGACGTTCATCGGCTTAACTCCGAGCATTCTTGCGGCCCGGGTC
>JBBSUS010000229.1:0-5007 GCA_038234195.1 Hyphomicrobiales bacterium
CCGACGACACCGGCCTCCTCGAAGGCTTCGATCTGCGCCGCCTTGTGCAAGTTCCGGCCCTTCATCGGCCAGCCCTTCGGCAGCACCCAGCGCCCCGTCTCGCGAGAGGTGACCAGGAGAATCTCGAGATTTCCCAGGGAATCGGTTCGATAGGGGAGGGCGGCGACCTGTTGCCGCGGCTTTTGTTTTTTCATGGCTGTTTCACAACGATCGGCCGGGTGGGCACGGGGGCCGAGACAATCGACTTACGAATCTAATGTTGCTTGTAGCTGAATTTAATCCCAGCGGGAGCGGATTACGCAGGCACCCGGATCAGCACCCTCAGGCCACCCATCGCAGAGTCGGACAGGAGAATGTCGCCGCCATGGCTGCGGGCCACGTCGCGAGCGATGGCCAGGCCCAGACCGGTGCCGCCGGAATCGATGTTGCGGGCGACGTCGAGGCGCACGAAGGGCTTGAACACCTCCTCGCGCTGCTCCGGCGCGATGCCGGGCCCGTCGTCCTCCACCGTGACGGTCAGCCGCTTGCCTTCGTGGTTGGCGACGACTTTCACGCTGTCGGCGTGGCGCATGGCATTGACGACGACGTTGGTGACCATGCGGGTGAAGCTGTCGGGCCTGACCGTGACACGGGGGTCGCCATTCATCTCGACGCTGAGCTGCTTGCCCTTCAGCCGCGCCTCGTTGCGGAACTTGCCGAGCACAGGGTTGAGGTCGAGTTCGCCGACATCCTCGCTCGCCTCGTTTTTTGCAAAGGCGAGATAGCCTTCGAGCATGCGCTGCATCTCGTCGACGTCGGCGTTCAACTCGTCCTGGTCCTCGCCTTCGCCGAGCAGGGCGAGTTGCAGCCGGAAGCGGGTGAGGATGGTGCGCAGATCGTGGCTGACGCCGCTCAGCATCGCCGTGCGCTGCTCCATCTGCCGCTCGATGCGGTCGCGCATCTGGATGAAGGCGAGCGACGCCCGCCTGACCTCCGAGGCACCGCGGGGGCGAAACTCCGCCGGCATCGGCTGGCCGCGTCCGAAGCCTTCGGCCGCCGTCGCCAGCGTCTGGATCGGGCGGATCTGGTTGCGCAGGAACAGGATGGCGACGATCATCAGCACCAGCGAGGTCGAGACCATCCAGACCAGGAAGATGTGGGTGTTCGATGCGTAGGCCGAGTTGCGCGGCGCAAAGACCCTGACGATCTTGTCGTCGAGCTGGATGCGAACCTCGACGATCTTGGAATTGCCGACCGTGTCGATCCAGAACGGCTTGCCGATCTGCTGCGTGATCTCCTGCGACAGGATTCCATCGAGGATGTTGAAGAACGGTTTGGGCGCTGGCGCGGGCAGGGGCGTCAGCGGCAGGATGGCGACATTGAGGCCCATTCGCGTGTTGGCGATGCGCACGATCTCCGAATAGTCCGAACCCGGCGGCTGCTGCTGGACAAGGTCGGTCACCGCCGCGATGTCCTGCACCACCGCGGTGGACAGGCGCTGGGTGACCATCTGCCAGTGCCGCTCCATGAACACGACGGTGACGACACATTGCAGCAGCACGACCGGCGCGATGATGATGATCAGCGAGCGGGCGTAAAGTCCCTTCGGCAGGAAGCGCTGCACGAAGCGGGGGATCGGCCGCAGCGGACCGCGCCAGACATCGATCCGCGGCAACTTGCGCGGCGGCCGGAGCCAGCGCAGCCGACCGTCCTCGCCGCGCGGCCATTTGGGCCAGCGCGTGCGGGCTCTTTCGGGGCGAGGGCGATCGGTAAAGGGGCGGTCGATCTCTGTCACGAGGACGCCTTCAATCCGTGTTGAGGCGGTAGCCGATGCCGCGCACCGTCTGCAGCCACAACGGGTTGGCCGGATCGCCCTCGATCTTGCGCCGCAGGCGGTTGATCTGCACGTCGACGGTGCGCTCGCCGATTTCGGATTCTTCGCCGAGCAGGTCCTGGCGCGGGATCGTCTCGCCGGGATTGCCGGCGAACTGCGTCATCATCTCCTGTTCGCGCTCCGTGAGGCGGATTACCTCGCCCTCGCGCTTCAACTCGCGCCGCGACAGCGAGAAGGTGAACGGCCCGAAGCGGACGTGCTCGAGCTTCTGGATCGGCGCCTGGTTGCCCCGCCGCAGGATGTTGTTGACCCGCAGGAGCAGTTCACGCGGGTCGAACGGCTTGGGCAGATAATCGTCGGCGCCGGCCTCCAGCCCCTCGATCCGGTGCTCGGTCTCCGAGCGGGCCGTCAGCATCAGGATCGGCGCATCGCGCTTGTCGCGCAACGAACGCACGAGATCGATGCCGTTCTCGCCGGGCATCATCACGTCGACGATCATCAGATCGAAATCCAGCCCGTGGAGAATCTTTCGCGCCATCGCCGCATCGGCGGCGACGGAAACCCGAAAGTGCTGTTCGCTCAGGAAGCGCGACAAGAGGGTGCGAATGCGCCGGTCGTCGTCGACGATCAGGATGTGCGGGGCGTCGTCGCCGAGGATATTCGGGGGGGCCGCAACGGCAGCAGTTTCGGCGATGCTCATAAAGGCTCCTTGCGGTCGATACCCTGGCGCCGGAACCAGTCGCGGGTCGCCGGGTGGTCGGCGGCCATCTGCATGAGAAACGCGCCGATCGGCCCGGCATCGCCCGGCCCGCCGTTCGCCAGGGCCGCCTCGATCCGCGCCGCCTGGGCCCGCGATAGCTCCAGCGTCAGCGCGCGACCCTTGGCGGTCGGGTAGAGCAGCCGCTGGCGCCGGTCCTCGTCGCCCGGCACCTGCACCACGAACCCGTCGTCGATCACCTGTCGCAAGACCCGCGACAGCGACTGCTTGGTGATCTGCAACAGGTCGAGGAGATCGGCAACGGTCATCCCCGGATCACGGTTGACGAAATGCAGGATCCGGTGATGGGCCCGGCCGAAACCGTACTGGACGAGGATCGAGTCCGCGTCGGTGGTGAACTCGCGATAGGCGAAGAACAACAGCTCGATCATCCGGAAATCGAGATCGCCTCGCGTCGGCAGCGCCTCGCGTACGATCGCCGTCTCGCCGCTCCCGGCGGCGTCGGGGGAGCCCGCCCCGAATGCGTCGGCATCGTCGTCGCGCCGTTGCGCGCGGGTCTTCTGTTCGCAGGAGATTGTTGCCGTATCCATGTCGTTCGGTGCTGCTGCTCCGTTCCCGTTCCGCATTGTTACATCCCTATATGGCGAGGGAAAGCCGCGGCGCGACGGTTACGGTTGCAGGCTCGTCAGCGATCGCGCCAGCCAGGCGGCTTGGGCGCCGATGTCTTGCCCCTGGCCGCTGCCTCGCCTAACCACGCGACAACGATCCCTTTTTAAAGCCAAGGTCCTTCATGATCCCCTGGGAGCATCTCGACAGCGCGGCGGTTCCCGGCGCGGACGGCGAATTGAAGCTGATGCGCCGCGGCGCCGAACATTCGATCATGCTCGGCCGCATCGAACTGATGAACAGCCGCCTCAGCGGCTCGGAGGAGGCGCTGGCGCAATTGTCCTGCGCCGCCGTCGCCGGCCGTCCGGCGCCGACCATGCTCATCGGCGGTCTCGGCATGGGGTTCACCCTGCGTGCCGCACTCGCCCATCTGCCCGACGCCGCGGCGGTGACAATCGTCGAACTCGTCCCGGCGGTCGTCGCCTGGGCGCGGGGCCCGATGGCGCATCTCCACGACGGCACGCTCGACGACCCTCGCGTCACCATCGCGCTTGCCGATGTCGCCGACGTGATCAAGGCCGGCAAGTCCGGCTGGGACGCGATCCTCCTCGACGTGGACAACGGCCCGGAGGGGCTGACCTCCAACGTCAATGACGGCCTCTACGATATGGCCGGCCTGGCCCGCTCCAAGGCGGCGCTCAGGCCCGGCGGGGTGCTTGCCGTCTGGTCCTCGGCCCCCGATCGGGGCTTTACCGCCCGCCTGCAAAAGAGCGGATTTGCGGTCGCCGAGCACCGCGTCCACGCCCGCCGCGGCAAGAAACGCGGCGCCCGCCACACCGTCTGGCTCGCCACGCGTCCGGCGTGACGCGTTCGGCCGATCGCCAGATCGTCCGTACCATCTCAGGGCAAATCCCTATCATGGGCAGATCGACCGACCGAAAGCCCGCCATCAGTCCAAGGAGTGTCCCGTCTTGACACAGCTCAGCGCCCAGATCGTGCCCGTCACGCCCTTCCAGCAGAATTGCTGCATCCTCTTCGATGCAGAGACCAAGCGCGGCGTCGTCGTCGATCCGGGCGGCGATGTCGATGCCATCAAGGCCGCCATCGACAGCCTCGGCCTGACGATCGAAGCCATCTGGCTGACCCATGGCCATATCGATCACGCCGGCGGCGCGATGGACCTGAAGGATGCCCTCGGCGTCGAGATCGTCGGTCCGCACGCGGACGACGCCTTCCTGCTGTCGGGTTTGGAGGATCAGGCCCGCATGTTCGGCCTGCCGGGCGCGGTGCGCAATTGCAGCCCGGACCGCTGGTTGAACGAGGGCGACGTGCTCGAGATCGCCGGCCATCGCTTCGAGGTGTTGCACACGCCCGGTCACGCCCCGGGCCATGTCGTCTTCTTCGATCGCGAGGCGAAGTTCCTGCACGCCGGCGACGTGCTGTTCTCCGGCTCGATCGGCCGCACCGACCTGCCCGGCGGCGACCACGCGACATTGATCGCCTCGATCAAGCACAAGGTGTTGCCGCTCGGCGACGAGGTGGGCTTCATCTGCGGTCATGGCCCCGGCGGCCGCCTCGGCGATGAACGCCGTACCAATCCGTTCCTGACCTGATCGGTCACGCCACGGCTGGAGCAGGCGACGCACGGTCGCCGCGTTACCGATCTCGCGCGGCGCGCCGGCTGTTGGCCGGCGAGTTTCGCAAGCCCTTTATTCGCCAGTGCAGAACTTCATCGCGCCCGATCGATCGCGATAGGTGCCGAATTGCGGGTCGAAGCTGGCATAGGTCCGCGAGCAGGTCGACAGCCACTCGCGCGTCCAGGGCTCGCCTGGTCGGGCCCGCTCGTCCGACGCAACCCGCGGGGCGCCCG
>JBBSUS010000230.1:0-5003 GCA_038234195.1 Hyphomicrobiales bacterium
CACCTCGATTGGGTGTCGAACGTCGGCTACCAGTTCCTGCATTTCCACTACAATCCGGCGCACATGCTGGCGGTGACGTTCTTCTTCACCACCACGATGTTCCTCGGCCTCCACGCCGGCGTCATCCTTGGCGCGGTCAATCCGAAGAAGGGCGAGACCGTCAAGTACGGCGAGCACGAGAACGCATATTTCCGAGACTACATCTCATATTCGGTCGGTCCCTACGGCATCCACAGGCTCGGGCTGTTCTTCGCATTGAACGCCGGCTTCTGGAGCGCCGTCTGCATCATCATTTCCGGCCCGTTCTGGGATCGTGGCTGGCCGTATTTCTTCGATTGGTTCCTGGCGACGCCAGCCTCCATCGGCAATCTGGCATACTGAGGGAGCGGGACGGATGGGCTATTATTCCAGCATCTACAACCGGGTCCAGTTGCGCGGCCCGTTCGATCCGGGCGTGCCCCTGCCCGCCGGACAGAACATTCAGCGCATTCAGGCCAAGTCGTTCAGCTACTGGCTGGGAAAGATCGGTGATCCTCAACTCGGGCCACTCTATCTCGGCTGGTCGGGTACGCTGTCCCTGTGCTTCGGCTTCATCGCCATCGAGATCATCGGTCTCAACATGTGGGCGTCGGTCAATTGGGACCCTTACGCCTTCGTCCGTAACATCGCCTTCCTGTCGCTCGATCCTCCACCGGCCAAATACGGGCTGAACCCGCTGGTCCCGCTCGGCGATGGTGGATGGTGGATCCTTGCCGGCTTCTTTCTGACCATGTCGATCCTCCTGTGGTGGGTCCGCAGCTACACGCGGGCCAGAGCGCTCGGCATGGGAACCCATACATCCTGGGCGTTCGCCTCGGCGATCTTCCTCTACCTCTCGCTCGGTCTGTTTCGACCGATCCTGATGGGCTCATGGTCGGAGGCGGTCCCCTTCGGCATCATCACCCATCTCAACTGGACGGCGTCGGTCTCGGTGCTCTACGGCAACTGGTATTACAACCCGTTCCACATGCTCTCGATCGTCTTCCTCTACGGCTCGACGATGCTCTTCGCCATGCACGGCGCGACCATCTTGGCTGTTTCCCGCTTCGGCGGTGAAAAGGAAGCCGAGGAAATCGTCGACCGCGGCACCGCGGCCGAGCGTGCAGCGCTGTTCTGGCGCTGGACCATGGGCTTCAACGCTTCCTACGAGTCGATCCATCGGTGGGCCTGGTGGTTCGCCGTGCTGACGACCTTCTGCGGCGCCATCGGTGTGCTGCTCACCGGCACGGTCGTCGACAACTGGTATCTTTGGGGCGTCAAGCACGGCATCGCTCCGCACTATCCCTCCGTCTACCCGTCCTTCCCGATCCCGGTCGAAGCTGCAGGGAGCATGGCACAATGAAACGTCCAGGGAAGCGATTGAGACCGGGTCCGACCGTCCGCACCGCGCCGATCGTCGTCGGCATAATCGCCGGTGCCCTCGCACTCGTCGCACTGACCGTACCGCCTTGGGTGTTGCCGCCCATCCAGGCGTACGAGACCGGGCCGGCGGCCATCGAGATGGTGCAGTACAAGGATGGGGACCGCAAACTGCCCTATTCGACGTTGCCTGAACCGCTCGAAGCTGCGGACAACACGGACAGTCCCAAGGCAAGCACCGTCTACGAGAACGTTCAGGTGCTGGGCAATCTGACCGATGCCGAGTTCACGCGGCTGATGCTGGCGATGACCGAATGGGTCGCGCCGAAACAAGGCTGCGAGTATTGCCACAACCTCGAAGAAGGCTTTGCGTCGGACAAGCTCTATACCAAGGTCGTCGCCCGCCAGATGCTGAAGATGGTGCGCCACGTCAATGCCAGTTGGGCCAAGCACGTCGCCCCGTCGGGCGTCACTTGCTACACCTGCCATCGCGGCCAGAACGTGCCGCCATGGACCTGGTACGAGCAGAAGGAGCCGGGGGGCAACCAGTTCATGGGCAAGCCGCGCCCGTGGCATCTGGAAGCCAAGACCATCCGGCAGTTCTTCCCGTCGGTGCCGTACCAGAAATATCTTCTGACCCAGCATTCCAACGCCAATATCCAGTCGTCAGATCCGCTCGTCGGCATGAAGGGATCGTCGACGGCGCAGGAGCAGGATGCGGAAAATCTGTATCTGTTCATGATGCAGATGGCGAACCAGATGGGCATCAACTGCACCTTCTGTCACAACAGCCGCGCCTTCCGCGACTGGTCGCAGTCGACGCCCTACCGCTGGATCGCCTATTGGGGCATCCGGATGGCGCGGGATATCAACTCCGACTACATCATGCCGCTCGCCGCTGTCTTCCCGGACAATCTCAAGGGACCGCTCGGTGATCCGGCCAAAGTCCATTGCGGCACCTGCCATATGGGTAACAACAAGCCGCTGGGCGGGTACAAGTTGCTCGACCACTACCTCGCCGGCCTGACGGAAGACGGCAAGGCGCCCGACCCATCGCAAAAGCAGGCAATCCTGCTCGGCAGCGCAAAGCCGATTGCCGAGACGGATGTCGAGCCGGTGCAGTACACCCCGGTCGCACCGACGGTAAACGAGAAGGCCGTGCAGGAGTCGATCGCTCCGGGAAGCGGCACCGATAACGGCAAGGGCGCCGACTACAAGTCGGAGGCCAAGCCGGGTGCCGCCACCGCCGACCCCACACTCGGCGGGACCGTGAACCCGGTTCCCGACCAGGGAACGGCCGCCGACCAGCCGGGCACGTCGGTGCCGACGGGTACCGAAGCACCACAGGGTGCGGCGCCAGAGCAGACGAGGCCGGGCTCCCAGGAAGGGAACTCGCCGGGAACCGCTGACGCGCCATCGGCCGGAATGCCGCCAAGCAATCCGCTGCCGCCAGCCTCGCAGACGGACAAGGCTACGCCTGCCGCTCCCGCGGCTCCGCCCGCTCCGCCTGCGTCGAATGACGGACAGGCACCGGCAGCGCCGTCCAAAGGGCCGGCACAGGGAACGACATCGACCTACAATTGATGTTCAGCGCAAACCAGCGAGACGGGTCGGCAGCAATTCACTGCCGACCCGTCTCGCTTTGTCGGCGGACGCGAGCAAAGGCGTCGAAGGAGCGCGAACCCGCCGCCAGCGACACGACGTCTTCAAACATTTGAAAGATGCGGTTCGTTGGACCTGCCTGCGGCGAGTTCAGGACTAGATGCGATCGTAGCGGCGCGTGCGCCTTTACCCGCCCGTCCCTTTCCGAGTGCTTCAAGCCCATGGCCAGATTTCAACTGCTACGACGCCTGCGACATCCCTTCCGCCGGGACTGGGCCCCCGAGGCGCAGGCCACCGAAGAGAAGGCAGGTCCGGCCAAGCTGCTGCTCGTCGGCTACATCTCCTACATGATCGCCGGCTGGATTCTTCTTTCGCTGCCGATCGCGCAAAAGGTCCACGTCGCGGCGCTGGACAATCTTTTCATCGCCGTGTCGGCCGTCTCGACGACCGGGCTCGTGACGCTCGATCCGGGCCAGTCCTATTCGATCTTCGGCCAGATCGTTCTTATCCTGCTCATCCAGCTTGGCGGTCTCGGCTATATGACCGTGACGTCGGTTGCGATGATCTCGACCCATCGCGAGTTGGGGCCGGTGCGAACGAACACGGCCCGCACAGCGTTCAGCCTGCCCGATTCCATGGACCCCAAGCTCTTCCTTCGCTCGGTGGTCCTGTTCACGATTGTCGTTGAGCTGATCGGTGCTGCGGCGCTCTACCCCTTTCTGGCAGAGGCCGGCGTTCCGAATCCGGCCTGGAGCGCGATCTTCCATGCGGTCTCGGCCTTCTGCACGGCTGGCTTCAGCCTCAACCCGGGGAGCCTCGAAGCCTTTCGCGGCAATACAGCGGTAAATGCCATCATCGGTGGCCTCTGCCTGCTCGGCGCCATGGGCTTCATCATTGTCGTCGATATCTTCCGTCGACTGACCGGCCCCAATCATCACCTGAGCTTCACCAGCAAGGTCATCCTGAGGCTCACGGCAACGTTCATTCTCGTCGGCACCGTGCTGATCTTCCTGGTTGAGCCGAGCATTACCGCTCTTGCACCGACGGAAAGACTGATCGCCGCCTTCTTCCAGGCAATGAGCGCTTCGACGACGGTCGGTTTCGACACGGTATCGATCGGCCCGATGTCAAATGCCACGATCGTCGTTCTTCTGGTGCTGATGATCGTCGGCGCCTCACCAGCCGGCACCGGTGGTGGCCTCAAGACCACGTCGGTTGCCGCGTTGATGGGACTGGTCCGCTCGACATTGAAGGGCCGCGACAAAATTCGCGTCTTCAAGCGGCGCCTGCCGCTGGCGCGTCTGCAGGCTGCAACGGCGGCGCTGACATTCTATCTGATCCTGATCACGGCAGCGCTGTTCCTGCTGTTCCTCACTGAACCGCAGGCGGCGTTCGAAAAGGTTTTGTTCGAGGCGGTGTCGGCAATCGGCACGGTCGGGCTGAGCATGGGCCTGACCCCGGATCTTTCCGACCTCGGCAAGGTAATCATCATCGTCCTGATGACCGCTGGTCGCCTGGGCATTCTCACCTTCGGCCTGGCCATCGCCACCCCTGACGAAAGCCGCGAGGAAGAGGCGGACAACGAACTGGCGGTCTGACGCGATCTCGCTAGCTGCGTCGCCCACCGCTCGTCGTGCTGACCGGTCGCTTCCGGAGAAGCGGATGCCGGGTCTGCCGCCCAAGCGGCCTCACACCACACCGCGCGAACGTCGACACAGTGCCCCTCAGGGAGAACGGTGTTTCTCAATGAAACGGGCCGCATTCCGTAGATGGGAATGCGGCCCGGTTGCCGTTGGTCGGACTATCAGGGTTGCCGTGAGGCGGCGGGCTGCGCCGTCAGCTCGCCAAGGCAGGGGCAGGCATCGGTGCCGGCAAGGTGTCGGCTTCTGCGGGCGTCGCAGCGTTGCCGGCATCGTTGGCGATGACCAGACCGGCGAAGATGCGGTCGAGCGCCTCAAGGTCGAGATCATGGCCAATGGCCAAGGCCCGGGGGCTCTCGTTGC
>JBBSUS010000231.1:0-4988 GCA_038234195.1 Hyphomicrobiales bacterium
GACAGATTGAGGTTGCGGCTGGCGAGCCGGTCCGGATCGACGTCGACCCGAACAGCGAACGTCTGCGAGCCGAAGACCTGGGCCTGGGCGACACCGGAGACGGTCGACAGTGCTGGCGACACGACGTTCTCCGCTACATCGTCGAGCTTCGTGAGCGAGGTCGCTCCATCGCTCGTCAGGTCGAGCAAGAGGATAGGCGCGTCTGCCGGGTTGGATTTGCGATAGCTGGGCGGCGTGGTCAGGTTGTCGGGCAACTTGCGGGTCGCCCGATCGATCGCGGCCTGCACGTCGGCGGCCGCCGCGTCGATGTTGCGCGACAGGGTGAACTGGATGGTGATGTTCGTGCTGCCGAGCGACGAACTGGCGCTGATCGTGTCCACCCCGTCGATCGTTTCGAACTGCTTGATGAGGGGAGTCGCGACAGCGCTCGCCATGGTATCAGGCGACGCACCGGCAAGCTGCGCCGACACGTTGATCGTCGGAAAGTCGGCTTCGGGAAGCGCGGCGACCGGCAGGGCGCGATAGGCGAAAATGCCGGCCATGATCACGCCAACGCACAAAAGGATCGTCGCGACCGGCCGGCGGATGAAAATTTCGGAGACGTTCACTTCGTGGTTCCGTTTTCGGCCAGAGGCGAGACATCCTCGGAACCCTTGTTCCCGCTCGTCTTCGTTTCGGTCTTCTTATGACCGGAATTGCCTCCCGGACTCTCCACCTTCACCAACGCCTTGTCGGTGAGAGCGCCCTGCCCTTCCACGACCACGCGATCGCCGGCGGAAAGACCGGAAGAGATGCCGGCCATGTCTTGGACCCGCAGCGCCACCACGACCTTACGGAGTTCGACCGTGTTGTCCGGCTTGACGAGGTAGACGACCGAGACATCCGATTGCGGTGACACGGCCACGCTCGGCACCAGCACAAGGTCGGGTATGTCGCCGAGCCTGACATCGACATCAAGCGACTGACCCGGGAGCAACCCGCCGTCGGCATTCGCCATCTCAGCGCGCAGTTTGAAGGTGGCAGAGGCGGGATCGATGGCGTTGTCGATAAAGACCACCTTGCCGTTGCGCACGCCCTGCTGATCGACCGAGGCGCCGTTCTGAGGGGCATCGGGCGCCGGGGTGTTCAGTTGGGAGGTATCGGACGAATAGGACAGTGTCGGCTCGGCATCGGCGCTCAAATTTCCCTTCGCCATGGCCGACTGAGCCTTGGCCAGGAGCGTCTCCGGCAGGGTGAACTGGAGATAGACAGGTCGAACCTGCGTCACAGTCACGATCGAAGTGCCCGGCTGGACGAGCGCACCGAGCGAGACCGACACCGCGCCAAGCCGTCCGTCGAACGGCGCGACGATGCGGGTCTTCGACAGTGCCACCTGATCGACGGCCAGAGCGGCCTGGTCGACCGACATGCTCGCCTGCGCTTCACGCACAGCCGCCATCGCATCGTCACCCGACTGGCGGGTGGATGCGCCGGACTTCACGAGGCTCTGGATTCGATCGAGTGACGTCTGAGCATCGGTCAGAGCGGCCTGATCCTTGGTGACGGAGGCCTGGTCTCGATCGATCATCGCCTTGGCACTGCGATCGTCGAGTTGGACGATCAAATCGCCCGCCTTGACCGACGCGCCGTCCTTGACTGCGATATCCGTGACGATGCCGATCGTTTCGGTGTTGAGCACCGTCGAGGCGATCGCCACGACATTGCCGGTGGTGCTGAAAGTGACGGGCAGGCTGCCAACATCCGCCGTGGCGACGCGAACCGCGACAGGCGACGCATTTCGACCTGCCTTGGAACGACTGTTCGCCCGACCGTCAACCGATTGACCTTCACCGCCAAGGCCCACGGCAGCCGTCAGCCAATGAGGGGTGTAGGGAGCAAGCCGATCGCGCTCGAGATAGATCCCGACAGCCAGAACGGCGACGAAGAGAACCAAGACCCGGCTCGACGATTTCATCCACAAGTTCCCAAAAGCATGACCACCGTCGGTGGATCGATAGATATTGTCCATCCAGAAGCACACATGAACGATGCCCAGGACCTGTCCCTCTTAGATCGAAGGCCCGTCTCACCGAGGATTGAAGCGCTCAGCGGAACGGCCCTTCGACAATGCGTGCTTTTTTAGGTCACCTGGCGTCGCGCCCGGCCGAGACCGCATCGACCGCAGCATTGTCTGCTGCACGAATGTCCGCCTCGTCGCCTGGGACCAGCGTCAGGGCATCGGGCGACACGGCGACGGGATCCACCGACGCCCCCGCACGCGAGGCGAGGCGCTGTCGGATTGCCGCGTTGCGTCCGCGGATTTCCGTCGTATCGCCTGGGACCAGTGTCTTGGCGGCAGCGCCGACCTTGACGGCAACTCTCGCCGAGGCAGGGTCGGACGCAATCCTAAGGAGCGTCGCGTTGTCGGCGGAACGGATCGATTCATCCGATCCCGGAATCGGCAACTGAGCGGTTTGCGCGAAAGCGATCGGGGTCGTGACGACAAGCCCTGCCAGCGCGACGGCGAAAATTTTGGTGGTCATGACATGCTCCTTTGGGCGTCGCATCGCGTGGACTCGAAATGAGGAGGATAGCGACCCGAGCACCTAAATATGGACCAGCAAATACGATAACTAGTATGTCTATTCATTAAATATCAGACACGAATACGTAAGAATACTTACAGAATGAAATATTCTGAAACATTTCGTAACACGCTTTGAGCACAGGCTGCAGCTTCGGCAACAGGGGACGTGGCATCGCGCGAGAATTCGGCGACGTAGCAAAGCGACTGGCACAGGATTGGAACGCCGTGGTAAGCCAAATCATGCAAGACTTTTGAGATCACATGTTCGAACGGGCCGGCCGCCCTATATCCATCACAGGGGATTGTCCCCGCGAAGGGATGGCATGGCCAAGATTTCCAGTACGTTTTTCCAGGCGCGCGCCGACGACGCGGCGGAAGAGGTCAAGATGGCGACGCTCGCCGGCGCAAAGGAGCGCTTCGAACAGTCGCGGACCGCCTGGCAGGGCCTAGCGGATCAAGCCATCGAGCGCGAAGCGGAGACGGCCGCCGTCGAGGCGTTGAAAGTGTCCCGCGAGCCCGAAGAGTAGGCGTTAATTTCGTCGGAACAAAGTAAGAAGTCCCGAAAGTTCGAAACGACCGAAAGCGCTGGCAATCGCTTTTAGTTGCGATCCATGCCGAGCGGTCTCAGTCTTTGCCAGATTATTGGCTTTTCGAAATGCCCCGGCATGAGCGGCGAGCGGCATGGCTCCCGCTTGCAGGGCGGCACGCTGTCAGATTGTCGGGGTGTGCTTCAACCTGTGCAAACTGTTGGTCGAGCGACATGCATGCTCCCGCGGTCATCGCGGGAATAGAATGTTGGTTTGCGCAATGGGATTGCGCAGAGATCCTAGCCGACATTACAATCCAGCAATATTACTGAGATCGTCCTACCGCACCACCAGGGCCTTCTTTCAGCTTCAGATGTCGGAGCAGCCTCGCTTCACGCGAGGCGCTCCAGCATCGGGAATGACCCGCGTTATTTGTTGACCGCGTCTTTCAGGCCTTTGCCGGCGGCAAACTTCGGAACATTGCGAGCTGGGATATCCACCTCGGCACCGGTCGAAGGATTACGGCCCTTCGATGCAGCGCGGTGCGACACGGAGAACGTGCCGAAACCGACGAGACGAACATCGTCACCCTTGGCCATCGTGGTCTGCAATGTTTCGAACACCGCATCAACGGCGGCGCCAGCGTCCTGCTTGGACAATTCAGCCTTCTCTGAGACCGCGGCCACAAGTTCATTCTTATTCATGAAAAATACCCTCCAGGTTTTTCTTCCGACGAAACGCCTAAGCGTGGTGCGCGACTTTCGTCGATCACGAGCCTTACGGCAACGCCAAAACCCGTGATTTCAAGCGTTTCGCAAAAAAAATGCCGCCTGGGAAGGCGGCATTCTAAGGAATCGGACCGAGTGCGCTTAGTGAGCAACAGCGGTTGCGCTGTCCTCGACGCGCGTCTTGCCGTTCATCGGCTCGTCGATCTCCGACCATTCGACCGGAGTCGGCTGGCGAATCAGTGCGTGCAAAAGAACTTCACCCATCCGCGAGACCGGAACGATCTCCAGAGCGTTCTTCACATTGTCCGGAATGTCCGCCAGATCCTTGGCGTTCTCCTCCGGAATGAGCACCTTCTTGATGCCGCCGCGAAGCGCAGCAAGCAACTTTTCTTTGAGGCCGCCGATCGGAAGCACCCGTCCGCGCAGCGTGATCTCGCCGGTCATGGCGATGTCGCGGCGAACCGGTATCCCGGTGAGCACTGACACGATCGCCGTCGCCATTGCGGTACCGGCCGATGGACCATCCTTCGGCGTGGCACCTTCCGGCACGTGGACGTGAATATCCCGCTGCTCGAACAGCGGCGGCTTCACGCCATAGTCGAGAGCCCGCGAACGCACATAGGAGGCCGCAGCGGAGATCGATTCCTTCATGACCTCCTTGAGGTTGCCGGTCACCGTCATCTTGCCCTTACCGGGCATCATGACGCCTTCGATCGTCAGAAGCTCGCCGCCGACTTCCGTCCAGGCCAGGCCTGTGACCACGCCGACCTGATCCTCGAGCTCGGCCTCGCCATAGCGAAAGCGTTGAACGCCGAGGAAATCGGAGATGTTCTCGGCCGTCACCTCGACCTTCGCCGTCTCGCCCTTCAGGATTCGTGTCACGGCCTTTCGAGCCAGCGTCATCAGCTCGCGCTCGAAGTTTCGAACGCCCGCCTCACGGGTGTAACGCCGCGCGATTTCCTGCAAGGCGTCCTCACTGACGGAGAACTCTTCCTCCTTCAGCGCATGGTCGCGAATGGCCTTCGGCAGCAAATGCCTGCGCGCAATCTGGACCTTCTCGTCCTCTGTGTAGCCAGCGATCCGAATGACCTCCATACGGTCCAGCAGAGGACTGGGGATGTTCATCGTGTTCGCCGTGGTGACGAACATCACCGGCGACAGGTCGTA
>JBBSUS010000232.1:0-4987 GCA_038234195.1 Hyphomicrobiales bacterium
GCCGCCTGCGCGACGGCATCCAGCCGGAACTGGAGGTGACTCGCTTCCTCACCGAGAAGACCGATTTCGAGGCCGCGCCCAAGCTGTACGGCTCGGTCGAACTGGAGCGCAGCGACGGCACCCGGACGGCGGTGGCGGCCCTTTTCGAGCAGGTGCAGAATCAGGGCGATGCGTGGAGCGTCGTCGTGGATGCCCTTTCGCGCTTCCTGCGCGACAATGCCTACACCCATGTGCCGTCAGTCGAAGACGCGATCGAGGTCGTTCCCGGCAGCGAACCGAAGCTGGCGATCCAGCTGGATGCCCCCGAGGTGCTTGGCCGCCGCACCGGCGAGATGCACGCGGCGCTCGCGACCAGAACCGGCGATGCCGCCTTTGACCCCGAGCCCCTCGACGAGGAGAGCTACATGGCCCTCATCGCCGATGCCAAGCGCGAGGCCGGCGAGGCGTTGAAGGTCCTGGCCGGCGCCAAGGCAGGCCTGCCGGCCGATCTGGCCGATGATGTCGATCGGCTGGTCGGTTCGGAAAAGGACATCCTCACCTGGTTCGACCGCTTCGGCGGCCTAAAACTCGACACCCATCGCACCCGCATCCATGGCGACTACCATCTCGGCCAGGTCCTCGTGTCGAAGAACGATGTGATCATCCTCGACTTCGAGGGCGAGCCGGGCCGCGAGATGGAAGAGCGCCGGGCGAAGTTTTCGCCGCTGCGCGATGTCGCCGGCATGATGCGCTCGCTCGACTACGCCGCCTTCGCCTCGCGCGACCGGGCAGGTCCCTCCGACGAGACCACCGGCGAGCGTCTGCGCGAAATGGCGGAGAACTGGCGCAATGAGGCGACGGAAGAGTTCCTGCGCCACTGGAGCACGGCATCGGGCATATCGCTCGAGAATCCGGCCATGGCGCAACTCCTCGACCTCTTCGTGCTTCAAAAGGCGTTCTACGAACTCAAATACGAGGCGGCCATGCGCCCCGGCTGGCTGTCGATTCCCTTGCGCGGCATCATCGCGCTGCTCACGAAACGACAGGTTCTGAAATGACACTTTCCACCGAGACCTCCGCCGGAACCGCCGGCTCGGTCGACCATCGGCCGGCCGAGCATGAGGCTTTCGAGATCGGTCGCGGCGTTCACGGCAATCCCTTCGCCGTTCTCGGCCGCTTTGCAAGCGAGGGAGGCGCCATCGTGCGCGTCTATCGGCCCGGCGCGGAGCGCGCGACGGTGGTCGGCACCCGCGGCAGCGCGCTTGGCACCCTCGAAACCTTCGGCCCCGAAGGCTTCTTCTGCGGCATTGTGCCGAACCTAAGCGCTACGGACGCCTATGAAATGCAATATGCCCATGGCGACGACACTTGGAGCGAAAGCGATCCCTATCGCTTCGGTCCGATCCTTGGCGAGCAGGACGTCTATCTGATTGCCGAAGGCAACCATTACAGGCTCTACGACAAGCTCGGTGCGCATCCGACCACGATGGATGGGGTTTCAGGCACGGCTTTCGCCGTGCTGGCGCCGGCCGCCCGCCGCGTGTCGGTCGTCGGCAATTTCAATTCATGGGACGGTCGCCGCCACGTCATGCGCAAGCGTCACGAATGTGGCGTTTGGGAGCTGTTCATCCCCGACATCGCCCGCGGCGAGGTCTACAAGTTCGAACTGATCGGTCCCGACGGCGATGTGTTGCCGCTGAAGGCCGATCCGATGGGCTTCTATCAGGAACAGGCGCCATCCACCGCCTCGATCGTCGACGGGCTGATCGAGCACGAATGGAAGGACGACGAATTCCGGAGCCACGCGTCCGACTGGCAGGATCGCGAGAAGGCCATCTCGATCTATGAGGTGCATCTGGGTTCCTGGCGGCGCGGCGACGACAACGCCATGCTCGACTACGACCAGATCGCTAGCCAGCTCGTGCCTTACGTCAAGGAGATGGGCTTCACTCACGTCGAGCTGTTGCCGGTTTCCGAGCATCCGTTCTACGGCTCCTGGGGCTACCAGCCGATCGGCCTTTACGCGCCGACCTCGCGCTATGGCTCGCCGCAGGCCTTCGCACGCTTCGTCGACGAGCTGCACCAGGCCGGCATCGGTGTGCTGCTCGACTGGGTGCCGGGGCATTTCCCGACCGACGCGCATGGACTGGGTCGTTTCGACGGCACGGCGCTCTACGAGCATCCGGACCCGCGTCGCGGCTTCCACAAGGACTGGGACACGCTGATTTACGATTACGGCCGACCCGAGATCGAGAACTACCTCGTTGCAAATGGTCTCTACTGGCTCGACCAGTTTCACATCGACGGCCTGCGCGTCGATGCCGTCGCCTCCATGCTCTATCTGGATTATTCGCGCGAGCACGGCGAGTGGGAGCCCAACATCCATGGTGGCCGCGAGAATCTGGAGGCGATGGCCTTCCTGAAGGACACCAACGAGCGCGTCGGCGAATATTATCCCAAGGCGACGACCCACGCCGAGGAGTCCACGGCATTTCCGGACGTCTCGCGCCCGACCTATACGGGCGGTCTCGGCTTCCACTTCAAGTGGAACATGGGCTGGATGCACGACACGCTGCATTACATGCAGGAAGATCCGGTCAACCGGCGCTACCACCAGCACCACATGACCTTCGGCATGGTCTATGCCTATTCGGAGAACTTCGTCCTGCCGCTGTCTCACGACGAGGTGGTCTACGGCAAGGGCTCGCTGCTCGGCAAGATGCCTGGCGACGAATGGCAGAAATTCGCGAACCTTCGGGCCTATTTCGGTTTCATGTGGACCCATCCGGGCAAGAAGCTGATCTTCATGGGAGGCGAGTTCGGGCAGGTCGGTGAGTGGAACCACGATCGTTCGCTCGACTGGCATCTCCTGGAACAGGCCAATCACAAGGGCGTCCAGCGGCTGGTTCGCGATCTCAACACGCTGTATCGCGAAATTCCGGCGCTGCACGAGCTTGACTGCGAACCCGGTGGCTTCGAATGGGTCGACACTTCCAATGTCGAGCAGAGCGTCATCGCCTTCCTGCGCAAGGACAAGGAGGGCAAGGCGGTGCTGATCGTCTCGAACTTCACCCCGGTGCCGCGCCACGACTACACCGTCGGCGTGCCGACCGGCGGCAAGTGGATCGAGCGTCTGAACACCGATGCGGAAGTCTATGGCGGCTCGAATGTCGGCAATATGGGCGGCAAGCAGGCCGAGGATCATTCGGTCCACGGTCGGCCCTATTCGGTTTCGCTGTCGTTGCCGCCATTGGCGACCATCGTTCTCGTCCAGGAGGATTGAGGCAGCGGCCACTTCCTCGGCCACCCATTGTCGTCGCGAGCACGAACGATCGGTCGGATGCCTTTGCATCCGGCCGTTTTTTCATTGCCGCGACGGGCGGGTCCGTTCTCTGGGCCACCACCGCTCCGTGAAACTGGACGGCCGATTCAGCAAGGTTTCGGTAAGCATGCCGCCGCCTCGTCGCAGCGCTCCCGATGACAGCGCGCCGCGCAGGTTTTATCGTTCGCTGCGTGAGTGACGCGAGAGCCGGATTCGGCGGTGCGTGATACACTCCTCGAACCTGAACGGGACAGTGCCGGCAAGCGACGTCGCGACGGGCAGTCTGACGAAGCCTCCGTCCCATCGGCATGGCTTGCCCGGCTCATCCATGACGAAGAGGGCACCCCGCTTTGCCAACGCGCGAAACTATCCGCAACGTCCTGTCGATCGCCGGCTCCGATCCGTCGGGCGGCGCCGGCATCCAGGCGGATATCAAGAGCTTCTCTGCCAACGGCGTCTACGGCATGGCCGTGGTCACGGCTCTGACGGCCCAGAACACCCGCGGGGTCCTGGGGGTCGAGGCTGTTTCCCCTGCATTCGTCACGGCGCAGATCGACGCGATCTTTGCCGACATCCGGGTCGATGCGGTGAAGATCGGCATGATCGCGACGGCCGGGATCGCCGAGGCTGTGGCCAAGGCGCTGACGCGGCACAAGGCAAAGAATATCGTCCTTGACCCCGTGATGGTCGCCAAGAGCGGCGACCGGCTGCTGGCCGAGGCGGCTGTCGAGACGATCCGCACCGATCTGGTGCCGCTCGCCGAGATGATCACGCCGAATCTGCCCGAGGCTGCCGTTCTGCTCGGCGAGCGCGAAGCGAACGATCCGGCCCGCATGGAGCGTGTCGCGACGCGGCTTCTCTCGCTGGGATGCCGCTCGGCGCTTCTGAAGGGGGGCCACCTTGCGAGTGGCGATTCGCCCGACATGCTGGCGCGGCCCTCCGGCGTGATCCGCTTTGCCGGCGATCGCATCGACACGAAGAACACCCATGGAACCGGGTGCACACTGTCCTCGGCCATCGCCGCGCAACTCGCGCGCACCGGCGATCCTGTCGAGGCGGTGCGCCGCGCCAAGGCCTATGTGGCGGCCGCCATCGCTGCTGCCGACCGCCTCGACGTCGGCACGGGGCATGGGCCGACCCACCATTTTCATGGTCTCTGGTCCAACGACACGGAAAGGTGCTGAGCCGATCCGATTCGCAGCCCGGCAATCGTGCGCGACGTTATCGCGCCGTGTCGGGCACGGTGGCTGCAGGTGTGGCTGCGCCGACTATATCGGACGCTGAAGCCGGAGCGGACCGCCCTGCCATATGCAACGGTTCGCACGGCTCCACCGGCACGACGTCGACCGAATGCCGGGTCTTCTGCGAGCCGGTCATGGTGAGAACGCCCGCGACCGGCGAGACGTCGCTGTAGTCGCGGCCGATGGCGACGACGATGTGGTCGCTGCCGGCCACCACCGCATTGGTCGGGTCGAAGCCGACCCAGCCGGTCTCGCGCCCCAGCCAGACCATCACCCAGGCGTGCATGGCGTCTGCCCCCTGCAGACGCGGCTTGCCGGGCGGGGGCAGTGTTCGCAGGAAACCGCTGACATAGGCGGCGGGGATGCCGTTGGCACGCAGGCCGGCGATCATCACATGGGCGAAATCCTGACAGACGCCGTGACGCTTCTCGAAGGCTTCGGCGAC
>JBBSUS010000233.1:0-4974 GCA_038234195.1 Hyphomicrobiales bacterium
CCCGCGAGGAGATCGAGGCGATGTTGGGCGCGTCGCCTTTCGTCCTCTTGGACCTCGCCCATCAGGATGCAGAGCGCCGCTACAATGCGGTCGGACAAACGCCGTCGGGGCGAAACGTTTTCGTGGTCTTCACCCTGCGCGACCGCGACGACATGACCGTCATCAGGCCGATCAGCGCCCGTTTCATGCATGTCAAAGAGGTCGAACGCTATGTCGACACAAGAGGATAAGCAGCTCAAGTCCTTCCCGTCCTTCAGGAGCGACGAGGAGGCGGAGCACTTCGTCGATACTGCAGATCTGTCCGAATATGATTTTTCGGGGTTTAAGCCGATGCAGTTCGAGTTCGCGGCAAAGACCGCGCGGGTGAACATGCGGCTGCCGGAAGCACAGCTTCAGGCGGTGAAGGCCGAGGCGCAGAAGCGCGGCCTGCCCTATCAGCGGCTGATCCGGGACCTGATCGACCGTGGGCTCGCCGATCTGCGCCGCGCCTGACGAAGCGCCGAAGCGCGGCCAGAGCCAACCGACTGCGTCGGCACCTGCCCGAAGCTTCGCTCGAACCAAAACGGTCTGGGTCCCGGGAATCCCGTTTCGACGAGAACATCGCCAGGCTGACGGCGGGACGGCAGGATGCCCGACCGGCGGCAAGACCGATGCCCGGTGCGGCTCGGGAGCGACGGTCCGTCTCCTGCAGCCGCGAAGACTTGCGTTTCGTGGCGGATCACCCGACAACGCCACCATCGTCAAGCCGAGGCACGCCCGATGACACAGACTGCGAAGCGCGCGGCGGCGACCGAATCTGGCCCGATGCCGAGCCAGGACAGCGAAGCGGTCGATCCGCGGCGCTGGCTGACCTTGGCCGTGCTGCTGCTCGCCGGCTTCATGAACCTCGTCGACGTCACCATCGTCAATGTCGCGATCCCCAGCCTGCGCACCGATCTGGGGGCCTCCAGCGCCGAGATCGAGTGGGTGGTCGCTGCCTACATCCTCGCCTTCGCGCTCGGCCTCCTGCCCTTCGGGCGACTCGGCGACATCTTCGGGCGCAAACGGATGTTCCTCCTCGGTATTTCCGGCTTTACGCTGGCGTCTGCACTCTGCGGCCTTGCGCCTTCGATCGGTTTCCTCATCGCTGCGCGCGTTTTCCAGGGGATGGCCGGGGCGCTGATGATGCCGCAGGTGCTGGCGCTGGTGCAGGTGACCTTTCCGCCGCACGAGCGTGGCTTTGCCTTCTCCTTCTTCGGAGTGACCGCGGGCATGGCCTCGGTCGCCGGCCCGCTTGCGGGCGGAGCGCTGATCTCGGCGGATCTCTATGACCTCGTCTGGCGGCCGATCTTCCTCGTCAACATTCCGATCGGGCTGTTCACGCTTGCCATGGGCTGGCGCCTGATCCCATCGACGGTGCGCGGGCCAAGGCAAGCCATCGACGTCGTCGGCGTCGGTCTGGCGGCGCTCACGATCTTCGCCATCGTCTTTCCGCTGGTCGAGGGACGCGAGTTCGGCTGGCCGCTCTGGTGCTTCGCGATGATGGTCGCAAGCCTGCCGCTGGCGGTCGGGTTCCTGAAATGGGAGGCGCGCCGCGAACGGCGCGGCGATGCGCAGCTTCTTCCGATCGCACTGCTCAAAAACCGCCATTTCGTTCTGGGTCTGTCGATGACGGCGGCGTTGTTTGCCGGAATTCCGGGCTTCTTCTTCGTCATCGCGATCTTTTTGCAGGTCGGCTTCGACTTCACTCCCCTGCAGTCCGGGGTGACCACCATTCCCTTCCCGGTCGGCGTTCTGATTGCCTCGCTGATCTCCGGTCGCTTCGGTTCGTCCTACGCCAAGGCGCGGCTGGTGGCAGGGCCGCTGATCCTGACCGCCGGCATGGGCCTGCTGCTGGTCATCGTCGGCACCGCGAACAGTGCGCTCGATCATTGGACCTTCGCGCTACCGCTGTTCATCAGCGGCATCGGGCTCGGTGTGACGGTCGCACCGCTGTTTGCGACGATCCTCACCGTGGTCGACAATCGCGACGCCGGTTCGGCCTCCGGGGCGTTGCAGACATTTCAGCAGATCGGCGGCGCGCTGGGTGTTGCGGCCGTCGGGCAGATTTTCTTCGGCCTGCTCGGCGCGTCAAACGCGCACGATGCCTATCGCGGCAGCCTGCAAAGCGCGCTGGGGTTCGAGATGGCCATCTTCGTGGTCCTGGCTGTTCTGGCCAGCCGCCTTCCCTCGGGGCTCGAACGCAAGCGCGGGGGCGGGTCCATCCGAGAGACAGACGGTCCCGAACAGAATGCGGCGATCATCGAAGTCTGAAGCGAACCGGCAACGCCATCGGCGCCGCCGCTTCGACTGTAGCGTTGGCGCTGCCGGCTATTCCCGACCGGTGGTGATCTGAATTCGTTCGAACGTCACCTCGACCGGTTCGCCGTAACGCTTGCCGTTCACATCGTCGTGGCGCGGAAAGGTCGGCGCGGCGATCGCGACGTGAAGATCGTAAGTGCCATCACCCGGTACGGTCAGGTCCTTGCCGTAATGGTAGAGTCCGGGGTGCCAGAGGAATTCGGGCTTGAATTCGATCGGCGCCTCGCCCTCCTTCGTCAGAGTGCAGGCGATATCGAGATAGGGCACGAAGCGGTGGTCGGTCGCGTCGAGAACGGCGATCTCCATGTGGCAGTTCTTGTCCTGCCCGGCCTCGACCCATTTCAGCTTGCCGTCCTTCATCGCATACATGCCCTCGGCCCGCTCCTGCGCGAAGGCGACGATGAAATCGCCGGCGCGCTGCTTGCCGCCGTTGTCGGCAACCTCGTTCGCCATGTAGTCCAGCGAGGCAAGATATTTTGCACCCTCTTCCCTGGCCAGTCGAAGCTGGTTGCGGTCGGCTTCATCGCTGGGCTTGGCGGGCGGATTGCGATCTCCGGCGGCGGGTTGGCTGGTCATGATGCGTCCCTTCGAATGGTATGCGTTCGACTGCCAACGCGTCCCGGCGAAGCAAGGTTTCGTTACATTTTGGAAGGGGCGACGGAGCCCATCTCACGCGTCGCTCGCTCAGCCGAGGCAGCGGCTGCCGTGCGGGCCTACTGTTTTGCGGCGGCGGCCAGCGGCGGGATCGCCTTCAGGTAGGCGGCGATCGCTTCGCGGTCGGCCTTCGGAAGCTTGGCCATGCTCTCCTGGACCTCGACCATCGAGCCACCGACGGAATCATAGTCCGGCGTGAAGCCGCTCTCGAGAAAATAGGCAATGTCGGAGGCCGACCAAGAGCCGATGCCGGATTTGGCCGGCGTGATGTCGGGAACCCGGCCCTTGCCCTCGGGATTGGGTGCGCCGGCAAGCCAGTCTCCCGTTTCGAGGCCGCCAGCACCGAAGAGGCTGCGCGGTGTGTGGCACTGCCCGCAATGGCCTGGGCCCTCGACGAGATATTGACCCCGGTGAATGGCATCGGACGCATCGGCGGCAAGATCGACAACCGGCTTGGCATCGCCAAGAAAGAACAGCTTCCACAGTCCGATTCCACGGCGGATATTCAGCGGAAACGGCAGTTCGTTGTCGGGCGCTTTCCCCTGAACCTTCGGCAGAGTCTCGATATAGGCGAAGAGATCGGCGACGTCGGTCGACTGCATCTTGATATAAGATGTGTAGGGGAAGGCCGGATAAAGATGCCGGCCTTGTGGGTCGATGCCGCGCTGCATGGCATTGGCGAAATCGGCGAGCGACCATGCGCCGATGCCGTCCGTGGCATCGGGCGATATGTTCGGCGCGTGGAACGTGCCGAAGGGTGTCTTCAGCGGCGCACCGCCGCCAAGTTTCAGCTTGTCGTCGCCCTTGGCGTTCGCGCTCGCATGACAGGATGTGCAACCGCCAGCCCAGAAAATGCGTTCCCCGCGATTTGCATCGCCCGAGCCTGCGACGGGGAGCGTCGCGGCATCGAGCGTCTGCGGCATAGTCAGGACGTAGAAAGCACCGCTTGCGGCGACGGCCAGCACGACGACCGTCGAAAGGATGCGTTTCAACATACTGATACTGCCCTGCCGCCTGGCCGTCCAAGGCCGCCGAGATCGTGACGCGAAGGGGTCAGTCCTTCTCGACCCGGAACTCCTTGTGACAGCTCTTGCAGTTCTCGGCGACCATGCCGAATTGCTGCTTGAAGGCGTCTAGGCTTTGGGGTTTGGCGTCCATCGCCGTCTTGGTGTCACCCTGGAACTTGGTCAGCGCAGCCTTGAACGCTTCGGGCTTGGTCCAGATCGTGGGCGCCGCCTCGGTCTTGCCGCCGGTCTTGGAATCTTCGGGAAACAGATCGCCGAACTTCATCGAGACGTCGTGCATCTCGCTGAAGATCTGTTCGACCTTGGCCGGATCGAAGGCCGCCTCGCCCTTGAGCATCTGGCCAGCGGCCTTGGCGTCCTTGCCGTTCTGCTTCATCAGCTTCTGGCGCTGTTCGATCGGGTTGGACGCGTCCTGTGCTCCAGCCGGCAAGGTCGTGAGAGCCCCGAGCGCACCAACCGTCAGGGCAAAGGCTGCGGCAAAGGCAGTCAACTTGGTCGCGTCGATCATCAAAACGGTTCCCACAATGCGTCCCAATGCGGACGGTTCGCCGCAGAGTTGATCGAATTTCATCGAAATGCGCAATTGCCTTCGGCTTGAACTTTCGGTGACCGGACCGTTCTTCGCATCAAAAAGCCCGCCCTCGGTCTGAGGGCGGGCCTTTTTAAAGACAAAACCGATCAGGCGCGCGCTTACTTGCTCGCGCCCTCGTAGAGTTCCAGGACATGGTCCCAGTTGATGAGGCTGTCGACGAAGGCCGAAAGGTATTTCGGCCGGGCGTTGCGGTAGTCGATGTAGTAGGAGTGCTCCCAGACATCGACGCCAAGGATCGGCGAGGCGTCATGGACCAGCGGATTCTCGCCATTCGGCGTCTTCATGATCTCTAGCTTGCCGTTCTTTACCGCGACCCAGGCCCAACCCGAGCCGAACTGGCCAGCGCCGGCGGCCTCGAAATCG
>JBBSUS010000234.1:0-4960 GCA_038234195.1 Hyphomicrobiales bacterium
GCGACCTCGCGCGGCGCGGCGATCTATGGGGAGTGCGGAGGCTACATGGTGCTTGGCGAAACACTCGAAGACGGGGAAGGTCAAACGCACGCGATGCTGGGGCTTCTGCCATTGGGCACCAGCTTTCGCCGGCGCAAGCTGCATCTGTGATATCGCCGGTTGACGGCGGCGTCCGATGCTATTGATGCAGCAGACAAGATGTCTGGAGCAGACGAGACGCGAGCGTCCGGCGCCAGCCTCGGCGCATCGCCGCTCCCCTGGTCGTCGCCACTGCGCGGGCACGAATTTCACTATGCGACGATCGTCCGCGAAGGGCCGGGAGACGCGCTGTTTTCGGCGAGCGACGCGTGCGGCGTCGAACTCGGCGACTTCGGGCAAAGGCGCGGCGCGGTCTGTGGCTCGTTCCTGCACGTCGTTGATCGGGAGATATGACAGTGCCTGCGCCGAAAAGGTTGACCCAGTCGCCGATCGACGATGCGTCCGAAGCAATAGCCTCCCGACGCGGGCTACGGTCAGACGCGGACAGTGTTGAAGCGCCAGCCGATCCGCATTCCGCTGTCGGCCCGAACCCCGGCAGCGACATCGCACGACGCCACGGCGGCGCACTGGATGCAGCGATCGTTCGGTTCGGCGGATGCCGGAGCGCCTGGCTCGACCTGTCGACGGGCATCAACGCGGCACCTCCGCCTCTGCCAACGCTCGATCCTGCGCTGTTCATGCGGCTGCCCGAGGCTGCTCTCGAGGCAGAAACGTGCGCCGCCGCTCGTTGCCGCTACGGCGCACCCGTGGAGGCCGAGATCGTCACGGCGCCCGGCACCCAGGCGCTGATTTCGGCGCTGCCGCAACTGCTGGCGCGCGCCAATGCCGGGGGTATCGGCGGGGATGTCGTGGCGATCGTCGAGCCGACCTATGGCGAGCACCGGGCGGCGTTCGCGGCCGCAGGGTATGAAGTCGTTGGTGTAAATAGCCTTGCCGAGATGCCGGATACGGTGACGATCGCGGTCGTGGTCAATCCCAACAACCCCGACGGCCGCGTGTTCGCGCACAGCGACCTGTGCGCGCTGGCCGACAAGCTGGCAGCACGGGGCGGTCTCTTGATCGTCGACGAGGCCTTTGCCGATGTCGATCCGTCGCATTCGCTGGCCGGTGAGACGGGCCGTTCGGGGCTGCTCGTCCATCGCTCCTTCGGCAAGTTCTTCGGTCTCGCCGGCTTGCGTCTCGGCTTTGCACTGACAGATCCGATGCTTGGTCGCGCACTGCGCGAACGGCTCGGGGCCTGGGCTGTCTCGGGCCCGGCGCTGGCGATCGGTGCGGCATGGCTCGCCGACGAGGGCCTGTGTGCGGACATTCGCGCTTCGATCGCGCAGCAGGCGGCGCTTCGGGATGCGTGTCTCGATCATGCCGGGCTGTCGCCGGTCGGTGCGACTGCACTGTTTGCGACGGTGGCGCATCCCCAGGCTGGCGATCTGTTCGACGCGCTCGGGGCGCGGCATATCCTGACCCGGCCTTTCGCCTACGCACCGACATGGCTGCGGTTCGGCAATCCGCGCGATGCTGTCGAAGCGGCGCGCCTTACCGAGGCGCTGAGGGAAGTGCTTGGGGACGCGGAAGACGAGATCGCCCGGCGTGATCAAGCGCCCGCTTTCGATCCCGACGCCGCTGCCCGGGTGCAATGATCCCGCATCTCGCCATCCTCATCGCCGGCATTCTCATCGACCGGATCGTCGGCGATCCCGGCCGGGTGTGGCGGCGCATTCCGCATCCCGTGGTCTGGATCGGTACGCTGATCGGAGCGCTGGACCGCCGGCTCAACCGCGAGGCGCTGGGACCCAGGCGCCGAAGGGGCAACGGCGTGATCGTGGCGATCGTGCTGGTCCTCGGCAGTCTCCTCCTCGGCGGCGTGATGACGGGTCTCTTTCAAACCCTTGGCCCCGTTGGCTGGGGGCTCGAAGCCTGCATCGTCGCGGTGTTCCTGGCTCAAAAGAGCCTCGTCGACCATGTGCGTGCCGTGGCGCGGGCGTTGGACGAGGGCGGGCTTATCGCCGGTCGGAGGGCGGTCGCGATGATCGTCGGGCGCGATTCCGACCAACTCGATGCCGACGGCATTTGCCGCGCGGCGATCGAGAGTCTGGCCGAGAACGCCTCCGACGGGGTGGTCGCGCCGATCTTCTGGTATCTCGTTTTCGGCCTGCCGGGGCTTCTCGCCTACAAGGCGATCAACACCGCCGATTCGATGATCGGGCATCTGAGCGACCGTCATCGCGATTTCGGCCGGGCTTCAGCCAGGCTCGACGATGCGGTCAACTGGCCTGCGGCACGGCTGACTGCCATGCTCTTTGCGCTGGCGGCGGCGCTTCGGGCCCGCGACGGCTCGCTCGTGTCCAACGTATGGCAGCAAGCGGCGCGCGACGCGCCGCAGCACCGCTCGCCCAATGCCGGCTGGCCGGAGGCGGCGATGGCCAGAGCACTCGGCATCGCCCTCGGCGGCCCGCGCCGCTACGGCGTGCTCGTCGTAGATGCGTCGTTGCTGAATAAAGCCGGGCGACGGAGCGCATCGACCGACGACATTGCTGCGGCGATCGGCCTGTTTGGAACCGCGATGACACTGCTGACGGGAGGTCTTGCGTTGCTCTGGCTGCTATCGTCGGTTTGATGCCCGTGATTGGCATCGTCCGACATCCGAGTGATCGAACGTTTGCATCAACGCGTGCACTACCCGAAATGCATGGCCAAGCCGAGCAGAGCTGAGATTTCGACGAGTTGTTGGGCTGCGCCGAGGGTGTCGCCGGTCTGGCCGCCGAGGCGGCGGATGAGGCTTTCGCGGAACCAGAGGAGCAAAAGGCTTGCCAGCACGAAGCCGGCCAGGGTCGATCCGGCGCCGACGGCGAAGAGACCACCGATGATGTAGACGGCAAGGCCAATGAGAAGAGCCGTACGGCCCTTGGTCTTCCCCGGACGACCGACGCTGTCGGCAAGGCCGCCCGGGTCGGCCGAGGGCAGGGACGACCAAAGCCAGGCCATGGCGCCCCGGCTGACACTTGCGACGGACAAGAGCGCGAGGACGGCGGCTTCGGTCGATATTTCGATCAACGCGGCCACCAGGGCGATGCGCATCGCGATCGAGATGACGATCGCCAGCGCGCCATAGCTGCCGACGCGGCTGTCCTTCATGATGGCGAGCGCGCGCGGTTTTTCGTGGTGGCCGCCGAGCCCATCGGCCACGTCGCCGAGGCCGTCTTCATGAAGGGCGCCGGTTGTTGCGACCTGCGCCGCGATGGCGAGAACGGCGGCGACCAGCGGCGTCAGGCCGAGGCTCGTCGCCAGCCAGAGCACCACGACCGCGGGAGTTGACGCAATCAGCCCGGCGAGCGGAAAGGCGTGGACGTCCTCGCCGAGCGGATGCGTCCCGGTGAAGGCCCGGGCGGAGGGTGGAAAGCGAGTCAGAAAGGTGAGCGCGCGGAGGGTCGCGTCGGAAAATTGCCTCATCGCGCCCTTGCTCCTTGCGGCCGGCTGGCCCATTGCGGCGATGCACTTCGTTCGTGCTGCCGTCAGTTCCCGCTTCACACCGGCGCCAGCAAAGCTTGGAGACCTGACAATGTCCACCACCGGCCTGCCCTTCGACGACATCCGCGACCTCATCGCCCGCATGCCTGGACCCGACAGGGCTGCGGTGATGGCCAAGCGCGAGCGCGAGGCGCAACTGACCAAGCCGCCCGGCGCGCTCGGTCGGCTGGAGGAGATTTCCGAGTGGCTGGCGGCGTGGCAGGGCCGTGCGCCGGCGGTGAACCGGCCGCTGGTCGCCGTCTTTGCCGGCAATCACGGCGTCACCCAACAGGGTGTCTCCGCCTATCCGTCCGAGGTGACGGCGCAGATGGTGGCAAATTTCGCTGCTGGCGGGGCTGCGATCAACCAGATCTGTGCGGCCTACGATCTCGGTCTGAAGATCTACGACCTGGCCCTCGAAGTGCCGACAGACGACATCACCGAAGGACCGGCGATGGACGAGCGCAATTGCGCCGCGACCATGGCCTTCGGCATGGAGGTCCTGGCGGGCGAGCCCGATCTCCTGTGCATCGGCGAGATGGGCATCGGCAACACGACGGTGGCGGCGGCGATGCTTTGTGCACTGTTCGGCGGCGAGGCGGAGGACTGGGTCGGACCCGGGACGGGACAGGATGCGGCGGGTGTCGCGAAGAAGGCCGGGGTGGTGCGTGCGGCATTGATGACCCACGAGGGGCGTCTTGCCGATCCGCTGGAGGTGCTGCGCCGGCTGGGTGGACGCGAGCTGGCGGCGATGGCCGGGGCGATCCTTGCGGCGCGGATGCAGAAGGTCCCGGTGATCGTCGATGGCTTCGTGGCGACGGCGGCCGCCGCAGTGCTCTACAGGATGGATGCAAAGGCGCTCGACCATTGCCTGTTCGGTCATGTCTCCGCTGAGCCTGGCCATATCCGAGCGCTGGAGGCGATGGACAAGATTCCGCTGCTGGCCCTCGGCATGCGGCTCGGCGAGGGTACAGGAGCCGCTCTGGCGGCCGGCATCGTCAAGGCGGCGGCCGACTGCCATACAGGCATGGCGACCTTCGAGCAGGCGGCGGTGGCGAACCGCAGTTGAGCAGGTGCGAAGCGCTGTAGGCGCCGAAAGGCGGGCTGGGCACCCACCGTGGCAGTCTTCGACGTGTCGGGCTCTGCATGCCTGCCAGACGCTTCCGACCTTGCTAGCAGTATGGCGGCACAGCCCGATGCTGTTTTGCTGGTGCTGGCGGCATCGAGACTCCGCTGCCTAGCCCTTGATCCTCGGCTGTGCGTTCATGGGGCAGCGCCCTAGCTTGGCTGGAATGAAGGGCTTTGCGACCGCGCGGCCTTGGCTGTGGACCGATCGATCCAGACCGCTGGACCATCGGCCTTCAAGGCCCAAGAAGGACTTCCAGCCATGACCACTCGTCCAATCCTGCTTCGCGCC
>JBBSUS010000235.1:0-4956 GCA_038234195.1 Hyphomicrobiales bacterium
GACATCGGCTGTGGCTGGGGGGGACTGGGACTCTATCTGGCGACGTATTGCGACGCCAGGGTTACCGGCGTGACCCTGTCTGACGAACAACTGACGATCGCCAACAAGCGCGCGAAAAAAGCCGCGCTCGCCGACCGTGCGGAATTTCGCATTCAGGACTACCGCGACGTCGAAGGGCCATACGACAGGATCGTTTCCGTCGGGATGTTCGAGCATGTGGGGAAGGACTTCTACGACGAGTTCTTCACCCATTCGGAGCGCCTGCTGAAAGATGATGGCGTCATGCTGCTCCATTCCATCGGGCGCTATGACGAGCCGGCAAACACCAACGGCTTTATCGGGAAATACATCTTTCCGGGTGGCTACCTCCCCTCGCTTTCGCAGATTACCAGCGCCGTTGAACGCGCAGGTTTGATCGTGACGGACGTCGAAGTTCTGCGGCTCCATTACGCCGAGACCCTGAAACATTGGCGGCTGCGGTTCGACGCCGAGCGCGAGCGGGCGAAAGAACTCTACGATGAAAGCTTCTGCCGCATGTGGGAGTTCTACCTTGCGGCTTCGGAAACCGCCTTTCGGTGGCAGGACCTTGTCGTCTTCCAGGTGCAGATTTCCAAGCGCCTGGAAACCCTACCGATGACCCGTTCCTACATGCACGAAGCCGAGGAGCGGCTTCGCGACCGCGATCAGAACAGAATCGACACCGTCGTCGACTGGCATGACAAAAGGGTCGCTGCCGAGTAGTGTAGGACTCGCATTCGAGACGTTGAACGAAAACCGAAGGGCGCCCGCTGCGGCGCCCTTTTTCAATTCAGTAGACTTTCAATCCACCGCGCAGATTCCGCGTCGGCGCTGTTTCTCCCCGATCTTATCCCCAGGCAATCCACAGCCCCGGCGGTGTGGGACGGCGAAAACCGTTTGACCCGTTTGGTGTCCCGTTCACCCTTTTGCCGACTCGGAGGCTCGTGTAACCAAGAGCGCTTCAGGCAGGCGGACGGGATGGGACGGCAATGGCGGATGCGGCACGCAAATTCGAGGACGATGCGGCGGCGCTCTACCGCGAAGCGCCGAGCAACATCGAGGCCGAGCAGGCGTTGCTCGGCGCCATGCTCGTCAATAACGATGCCTATTACGTCGTCCATGATTTCCTGAAGCCCGACCATTTCTTCGAGCCGTTGCATCGCGAGATCTTCGCCAAGACGTCGGAGATGATCCGGATGGGCAAGATCGCCAATCCGGTGACGATCAAGACGTTCCTGGCCGCCGGCGACAAAGTCGGCGACCTGACAGTGGCGCAATATCTCGCCCGTCTGGCGGCCGAAGCGACGACGATCATCAACGCTTCCGACTATGGGCGAGCGATCTACGACCTCGCCATCCGCCGCTCGCTGATCCGCATCGGCGAGGACGTGGTGAACATCGCCTTCGACGCGCCGCTCGACATGGAGCCGAAGAGCCAGATCGAGGACGCCGAGCGACGGCTGTTCGAGCTCGCCGAGACCGGGCGTTACGATGGCGGCTTCCAGTCCTTCACCGATGCCGTGACGCTCGCCGTCGAGATGGCGACTGCCGCCAAGGACCGAGACGGTGGCCTGTCGGGCGTCTCCTCGGGCATTCACGCGCTCGATCAGCGCATGGGCGGCCTGCAGCCTTCCGATCTGATTATCCTTGCCGGCCGCCCTGCGATGGGCAAGACGTCGCTGGCCACCAACATCGCCTTCAACATCGCCGCTGCCTACGAGCCCGCCGAGCAGGCGGACGGCTCGTTCAAGGCGAAAAACGGCGGCGTCGTCGGCTTCTTTTCCCTGGAGATGAGCGCCGAGCAGCTCGCCACCCGTATCATTTCCGAGCAGACCGAGATCTCCTCCTCCAAGATCCGCCGCGGCAACATCAACGACCAGGAACTCGTCAAACTTATCGCCTGCTCGGAGACGATGCAGCGCCTGCCGCTCTACATCGACCAGACCGGCGGCATCTCGATCGCGCAGCTCTCGGCCCGGGCCCGGCGCCTCAAGCGCCAGCGCGGCCTTGACGTGATGATCATCGACTACGTGCAGCTGATGCAAGGCTCGACCCGAGCGCAGGGAAACCGCGTCCAGGAGATCACCGAGATCACCACTGGCCTGAAGGCTTTGGCGAAGGAGTTGAACGTCCCGATCCTCGCGCTCTCGCAGCTGTCGCGCCAGGTCGAAAGCCGCGACGACAAGCGCCCGCAGCTTTCCGACCTTCGCGAATCGGGCTCGATCGAGCAGGATGCCGACGTCGTCATGTTCGTTTATCGCGACGAATATTATCTGGCGAACCGCGAGCCGAAGCCCGGCACCGACGATCACCTGAAATGGGAACAGCAGCTGAACGAAGCGCGCGGCAAGGCCGACGTCATCATCGCCAAGCAGCGCCATGGCCCGACGGCGACCGTACCGCTGGCCTTCCAGGCTGAATACACCCGCTTCACCGATCTCGCCGACGACGCCTATCTGCCGGAACAGTTCGAATAGGCCTGCCATGCCGCTCGCCCCGATCAAAGCCACTGCGGCGAGTGCCGGCCGCATGCCCAGCGTCGCCATCGACGGGCAGGCCCTCGCCGCCAACTGGAGGACGCTCAAAGCGCTCCAGCCGGGCGCGCGTACGGGCGCGGCGGTCAAGGCGAATGGCTACGGGCTCGGCGCTGCGGATGTTGCGCGGACGCTCCACGATGCCGGTTGCCGCGACTTTTTCGTAGCGTGGGCAGAGGAAGGCGTCGTGGTTCGCGACGCCATACGACCGCAAGAATCGCGTGGCGGAGATGACGGCGCGTCCACTGCCGATCGGGTCAGCGGGAACGTCTCTTCACAGCGTTCTGACAGGCCCGCAATCAATGAGTGCCGAGACGCGCGGATCTTCGTCCTGCAAGGCCTCGAGCCTTCGACCGTCGAATTGCACCTCGAACACGATATGATCCCGGTGCTCTCCACGCCTGATGACGTCGTGACGTGGCGCGAAGGCCTCGGCCGCGCGAGCCGCCGCGCGCCCGCCGCGCTGCAGTTCGAAACCGGAATGAACCGGCTCGGCCTGGACCGTCCCGAGGCGGAAGCCGCAGCCGTTCTGGCGGCGTCAGGCGATCTCGACCTCTGCCTGGTCATGAGCCATCTCGCCTCGGCCGACGAAGCGGGGACCCAGAGCGACGAACAGCGCGCGCGTTTCCTCTCCCTGAGCGCTCTGTTTCATGGCGTCCCCCGTTCGCTCTCCAATTCCGCAGGCATCCTTCGCGGCGAAGCCTTCGGGTTCGACCTCACCCGCCCCGGAATCGCGCTTTACGGCGGTGAAGCGGGCGAAGCCTCGAAAGCCCGACTGAAACCGGTCGCAACCCTGACCGCCGCCATCCTGCAATTGCGCTGGGCAGAAGCCGGCGAAGCAGCCGGCTATGGCGGCGCCGCCATCCTCGCCCGCCGCACCCGAATCGCCACCGTCGGCCTCGGCTATGCCGACGGATATCTGCGCGCCGCTTCCGGCGCCGGCGTCGGCATGCGCAAGGTGACGTCGGGTGCGGAGGCATTCGTTGCAGGTCGCAGGGTTCCGGTGCTGGGCCGCGTCTCGATGGACCTGACCCTCCTCGACGTGACCGACCTGCCGCTCAACGCCATCAAACCTGGCGACCGTGCAGAATTCTTCGGGCGAAACATGCCGATCGACGTCGTCGCGGCCGCTGCGGGCACGATCGCATACGAACTGCTGACGGGTCTGGCGCCGCGGGTCAAACGATTCTGGTGAAACGACCGCTCAAGCGAGTGCCTGCGACCACAGCCTTACCCATTCGGCCGGTCCGAGCACCACGACGGCGCTGCTGATGCCGACAACCACAAGAAGCTGAACAAGGGCAATCGTGTTCAAAAAGGTCCGGAATGGCTCCTTCCTGGTCTTGTGACGAGCGATCCGCTGACCGGCGAAAGCGCCGACCGTGCCGCCGAGCAGTGCCAACTGCAGAAGCGTCCTCTCTGGAATACGGCGATATCCCGCCCGAGCCTTCGCCTTGTCGAGAATGAACGCGTAACAGGCGGCGAAGTTGATCGCGACAAGATAGAATGAAACGATCAGGGCCATGGCCAACTTCCAGTTGATTTCATCCATCTGGTATTGCTGAACCGTTTCAAATTGCTTGCCGACGCGCGGAGATCGAGGCCCTATCTGGCTATGGGGTTCAGAAGTCTGCGCGCTGCATCCCGGACGACGAAACCCAGCGTCTTGTTTCTCTTTTGTTCTAATGCAATGTTGATCCTCCTAGCGAACGATCAAAGCGATTCATGGCCAAGCCGAAACTTTCCTTCATCTGCCAGAACTGCGGCGCCGTCACCACACGTTGGCAGGGCAAATGCGAAGCCTGCGGCGAGTGGAACACCATCGTCGAGGAAAGCCCGGACGGCGGCATTGGCGGCGGCCCTCAGCGCGGGCGTCGCAAGGGCCGGCCCTCGGCCCTCCTCCCACTGTCGGGCGAGATCGAAGAAGCGCCGCGCATCATCTCCGGCATCGATGAACTCGACCGGGCGATGGGTGGCGGCATCGTGCGTGGCTCGGCCATCCTGATCGGCGGCGATCCGGGCATCGGCAAATCGACGCTGCTGATGCAGGCGGCCGCGGCGTTGTCCCGCCGCGGCAATTCTGTCGTCTACGTCTCCGGCGAAGAGGCCGTCGCCCAGGTGCGCCTGCGCGCACAGCGTCGGAAGGCCGCCGACACCGACGTCCAACGCATGGCCGAAACGAATGTCGAAGACATTCTCGCGACTCGTGCCGAGCAACGTCGGCCCGATCTCGTCATCATCGATTCGATCCAGACCGTGTACTCGGACCAGCTCACTTCAGCCCCCGGCTCGGTTGCCCAAGTGCGCGAATGCGCGGCGCACCTGACCCGTTTTGCGAAAGGCAGCGACACCGCGATCGTGCTGGTCGGTCATGTCACGAAGGAGGGCGCATTGGCCGGCCCGC
>JBBSUS010000236.1:0-4938 GCA_038234195.1 Hyphomicrobiales bacterium
ATCGCCCACACGCAATATTATGGTTGGGCCCTGAAGAACCGGGCGCAATTGATGCCGGCCCGCGAGGACGTCGAGCGCACCATGACCGAGGTCGAGGAGGCCCGCGCGCGGCTGAAGGGCGTCCTCGTCATCGATGCGGTCTTCCCCGACTACTACGCCAAATATCCCAAGCTGTGGAACGGCGGCTGGGGCGCACGCACGCTCTCGGTCACGCCGTCCGGCAAGGCGTTGCCCTGCCATGCCGCCGAGACGATCGGGCATCTTGATTTCTGGACGGTCATGGAGCATTCGCTCGCCGACATCTGGGCGTCTTCACCGGCCTTCGAAGCCTATCGCGGCACGGAATGGATGAAGGAGCCCTGTCGCTCGTGCGAACGCCGCGAACTCGATTTCGGCGGCTGCCGCTGCCAGGCGCTTGCCCTCACCGGCGATGCGGCCAACACCGATCCGGCCTGCATCAAGTCGGACCTGCATCTCCGTCTCGGCGAGATCGCGACAACCGAATCCGCTGCCGTCGCCGACCCCGGTGCTGCGACCTATCGCGGGTTTCGCGCCGGCTGATTGCCGGACGCGGGGGTGGCTGATTGCTGATGGTGTCTTGCAAACCGCAACCGGACGAAACTGACGACCAACCAGGTTTGCTTTTCATTCACGTCGGGCGTTCAGGCGACGTTCGCCGCACGCGGCGAGGCCTTGGCGACGTGAAGCTGATGGCTATGACGCTCCGCCCGACGCATCTGCAGGGATCGATCCGTCGACGGGCCGTACAGCAAGGCACGTTCCGTTGATGTCGACGGAAAGACCGGAACGCGCCGATAAGATTTCTCTCGGATTTCATCCATGTATCCGGACATCAGGCAGATCGGCTTCGTCAGGTTCGGATAGTCGCGCGGCGCGGTGAGAAGATCGAGCCCGAACAGGCGCTTGTAAAACGGCGCGTGCTCCTGCCTCACGGTCGCCAGGATCTGGTCGAGGCCGAAATGATCGCAAGCCATCGACCCAAGCCGCAGTCCGAAGTGGGGCAACAGTGACGTCTCACTGCGCAGATCCGGGTCGACGACAAAGCGCGTCGGATCGGAAAAGCTTTCGCCCGCATCGAGCAACGGCTCGAGGATGTCGGGAAAGACCTCGAGACCCGGCGAGACGGCGAACTCCGGTGAACAGACATGAACCCGGATAGAGCCAGCCAATCGCCCGTCCAGTCGGATGCCGAAAAGGAAGGCGTTGTCGTCTTCATCATGGGGGTCATAAAACAGGCCGTCGGCATTCGGCGCGATCGCTTGCTCCCTGCGATAGGCCTTGTAGCGCAGGCGAAAGATTTCGTTCCGTTCGTGGTCGTCTTCGGCCCGAAAATACTCGATCCGTTGCGCCAGGCTCAAGACCCGTTCGGCAAACAGTTGATGGGGGGCGTTGTCCTGCATGAAATTCCCGCTTCTGGACGTCGCGAAGGCAAGCAACGTCGGATTCGATGACAGTGGCTTCGACGCAATCCATGCGTGTATCTCGCTGCATGGGCGCGTCCCATTGCAATGACTATCATTTACATAAAATCTTACGGGGTAAGGCAAGGACGCATGTGGCACGCGCAATGAGAATCGCGACTTGGTTAGCAAAGTATGAATGAGTATTCGCAGTAGCTGGAATGCCGCAGGGGCATTTTCGCTTTAGAAGCGCCGGTTGAGTGGAAGCTGCTTGAGCGATGCAGGGGGCGGTTGCATCATCGCGATGAAGTCGAAAATTTCCGGGGCCGGGAGGGGCGTGCCGTAGATGAAGCCTTGAATCGCGGTGATGGCAGGCTCGTCCTTCAGGATTTCCAGTTGCCCGAGCGTTTCGACGCCTTCGACGATGACACCCATGCCGAGGGAGGCGATGAATTGGATCGCGCCTCGCAGCAAGGCGCGTTTGCCGGCGTCGGCCTCGATCCCGATGACGAAGGCGCGATCGATCTTGACCGTGTCGACCGGAAGGGACGCGATCCGGGCGAGGTTGGAATAGCCTGTGCCGAAATCGTCGATCGACAGGCGAATTCCCATCGCCTTCAAAGCCGTGAGCCGATCAACCAGCGTGTCGAGATCGATCATCGCATTATTTTCGGTGATCTCGAGCTCGAGCCGCTCGGGGGGCAATCCGGTCGCCTCGCAGATTGTGCGAACCGTCTTGATGAGGTCGGAGCGATAGAGCTGCTTGGGCGACAGATTGACCGCGACCGTCATGCCCGCTGGCCAGGTCGCGGCGGTCGTGCAGGCCAGGGTCAGTGTGTAGTCCGTCAAGCTGTTCATCAGGCCGGCTTCGTCGGCGATCGGCAGGAAGCGACTGGGCGAAATCTCGCCGACGCCTGGAAGGTTCCAGCGTGCCAGCGCCTCGCAGGAGACGATGCGACGCGTCTGCGGATTGATGATGGGCTGGAACGCGAGTGTCAGCCCGTCGTTCTCCAGCGCTGACCGAAGATCGGCTGCGATCTGCAATCGCTGGGTTTCCAGTTCCGCCATTTCGGCCGAGAACATCCGGTGGGTCGCCCGACCCTCGCGCTTGGCTCGAAACAATGCCGTGTCGGCAAGCTGAATCAGTTGTTCGGCACTGCGCCCGTCCCGTGGATGCAGCGACGTTCCGATCGAACAGTGGGCAACGATTTCAAGCCCGCTGACGACAATCGGGTCGACCAGGGCGGAATGCAATCGCTTCGCCATGGAGACGGCGTCGGTCGCATTCGCACCGCGCTGCAGAATAAGGAATTCGTCGCCGGCAAACCGCGCCACTGTCGCGTCCTTGCCCACGGCTGCAACAAAGCGTCGCGCAACGACCTTCAGGACCTCGTCGCCAGCGCCGTGACCAAGCGAATCGTTGATGTGCTTGAAGCGGTCGAGATCGATGAAATGGAGCGCAAAGGGCCGATCGCCGATTGACGTCGCCGCAGTGATCATCGTCTCGATGTCGGCCCGGTTGGACAGTCCCGTCAGGCTGTCGGTGTTGGCGGCCCTCTCGCTGGCGGCAGCGTTGCCGGCGACTTCGGCGAACATCGCGTGCATCCGGCCCGATGTTCTGAGAATGGACAGGATGAACAGCGAATAAAACACCGCAAGCGCGGCGTACCAGGGCGACGCGACTGTCAGCAGCCCGGCCACGACCGGCAGAGCGGCGGCTGCCAACTGCGTCTTGACGATGAGCGAGCTTGCGAAATTGCGTCCCTGGACGCCGACCAGGTAGCCGACGCAGATGGCAAACGCCATCATCTGCGAGAAAAGGTCGCCGGTGAAGACGAAGAGCGTAAAGGCCCAACATCCCAGCGCGAACACATGGGCCGCACCCGAGACCAGATAGACGGTTTTCCAGGCTGCGATGGTCCGGGCGTCTTGCGGTGGATGATTGAGGAAACGCCACGTCGTGGCGAAACGGATGAGCGTCACCGCTAGAACGAACGCAACGGCCACCCAGACGACCGGAGCGCCCGTATGGATCGCCGTGAGGATCGCGCCGGCCAAAGCCGAAACGGCGCCCATGGCAAAAGATGCGAAATCTCCGAAGAGGGAACGCACGATCTGCTGGTCGTCTATTCTGCCTGCCAGCCGCATCGCTTGGCCTTCATCTGCGCTGATGGAATCGACGCGCCCGTACCTCATTCTCAAATGCGCGCCATAAGGATCCGTTAAGATCGCCTGGCAGGCGTTGTCCGCGCCTCGGTCGCGTTTCGATCGGCTCCCGGATCGCGGTCACTTTGGCCGGTCACAGCCAGTTCTTGTAGCGGAAGAACAGCATGGGAACGACGGCCGAAATCGCCATCAGGCCAAGGGCATAAGGATAGCCGAAGCTCCAGCTCAGTTCCGGCATGTTGTGGAAGTTCATGCCGTAGATCGACGCCACGAGGGTTGGCGGCATGAACGCGACCGCCGCGACCGAGAAGATCTTGATGATCGCGTTCTGCTCGATCGAGATCATGCCGACGGTGGTATCGAGAAGAAACGTCGTCTTGTTCGACAGGAAGGATACGAAGTCGTTCAGCGAATGGACGTCGCGCGCCATCGCCTTGACCCGCGGCTTGGCGTCCTTGCTCGCGGTCTTGCGCCGATCGAGGGCCATCTGCAGGAAGGGCAGAAGCCGATCGATGGTCGCCAGGCTCTCGCGCACGCGGGAAGCACGGTCGCCGGCCTCGCCGATGCGCCGCAGCAAGGATTTGAAGTCGTCGTTTCCCGTTGGCTTCTTGTGTGTCGACGAGGCGAAGATGTCGTCGCCGGTCTTGTCGAGATCGGCGGAAATTGCTTCCAGAAGATCGGCCACCCGGTCGACGACGGTCTCCAGGAGACCGATCAGGATCAGGTCCGAGGTCGGCGAGCGATCCTTGGGCGCGGATGTCTTGGCGCTCGTTTGTGGGGGGATCGTTACGCCTTCGGCAATGCCATCCGGCGCTACGGCGAGGGTCGGTATATTGTCCGCAACGAAGGCAGCGGCCACCGGGTCACGGTCGGCGTTGCTGGCGGTGCCGCGCGCCTGACCCGCCTTCGCGTTGCCGGGCGCAGCCGTGTGTTCGCGGCAAAGCTTGCTGGCGTAGATCGCAAAGCTCTTCGGCTCGCTGAAGCGCAAGGTGATCAGCCGCTTCCTGGCGAGCATGAAGGTCACGGGCGCGAAGGACGGCCGTCCACTGTCGAGTCCGAAAACCACCGACGCGGTCATGAAATCGGCGCCGTCCTCCGAATAGAGCCGGCTAGACACCTCGATCTCGCGCATTTCCTCGCGGGTCGGCACGTCGATCGCGCAGAGCGCCTCCACCGCCGCAACCTCCTCGGCATCCGGGTTCAGAAGGTCGATCCAGACCGCTGCGCTGGGCAATTCGGCGGCCGAAACCGTAACGGCCTTCATGTTCTGTCCGTTAGGGACATAGGCGATGATCAAGACCGCTTCTCCGTGAAGTCGCGAAACCAGCGCGCGGCGCTCTCCTCGGTGACG
>JBBSUS010000237.1:0-4934 GCA_038234195.1 Hyphomicrobiales bacterium
GACGATGTCCATGTCCGCCTCCTCACCGTGCCGGACGAACCCCTCGGGCGGGTCGACCGGGCTGAGGCCGCGGGCGAGGTAGATCCGGAGCGACTCGGTGGCCATCCCGGGCGAGGTGAAGAGGTCGACCAGGACGCCAACATCATCCTCGGCGCCACCTTCGACGAAAACCTGGAAGGTGTCATCCGCGTGTCGGTCGTCGCGACCGGGATCGACAAGGCCGAGATGGAAGCCTTCGAACGCAGCCAGGCGGCTCATTCGATGCCGGCGGCGATCGCCCAGCAGCCACGCGCCGTTCCGCAACCCGCGCCGCAGGTGCAGGTGCAGGCGGTCCGTCCGTCCGCCACGATTGCTGGGCCCGCAGCGGCACCGCAGTCGGTCCAGGCTTTCGATGTCCATGACGCAGAGGTCGACGACGACTTCACCGCCGCTCTCGAAGCCGAAATCGCCCAGGTTAGCCCGGCAGCCGCCGAGCGTCCGATGGCCGCGGCCCGCATGCCACGGGTCGAGGACTTCCCGCCGACGGTCCGCGCCGAGATCGAAAGCCGCGCCGCGGCCGAGGGTCATGGCGACGAGCGCGGCCCGATGGGTCTCCTGCGTCGTCTGACCACCGGTCTGTCGCGTCGTGAAGACGACGAAGGCGCCGGTCACGTTTCCGCACCGCAGCAAGAGACGCGTCGCGCTCATGTCGAGCCCAACCCCTACGCGCCGCGCCGGTCGGCGGCCGAATCAGCGGCTCGCCCCGTGTCGCAGGTTCGTCCGCAAAGCGACGACGATCAGCTTGAAATCCCTGCCTTTTTGCGCCGTCAGGCCAACTGACACATTACTGTTGCAAGGCTGACACAAGGCCCGCCGCTCACCCGGCGGGCCTTTATATTTGTAAGATGCTGAAAAGATTGAATTTTAATCATCGCGAAACCGGTATTCGGTAACATCGGGTAATCAAGCGTGATTTGGCCGAAACGGCCCGGCGCACTAGGAAATGCATCACGTATCTGAGGATGGCGATGGTGCGACTCTCCTGGGGAGGGGGTCCGACGATCTACCGCCAGACCTCCCGAAGACGGGGATGCCCGCCAGTTGCATGATGCGCCAGGTGCACCGCAATATGGCAGGCAGGAAAGGTTGCCAAGAGTGTTGATGTTCCAGCAGACGATGGGTGCGCGGGTCGATTTCGATGGGATCGGCGTGCATTCCGGTCTCCCCGTTCGATTGACGCTGCTTCCGGCCGAGGCCAACACCGGCATCGTCTTCCATCTCTTCGATAAATCCGACCGCCTGCACGAGATCAAGGCCGTGACCGCCAACGCGGCTCTGATGGACCTTTCCACTGTCATCGGCGATCCTCGCGGTGCACATGTGGCGACTATCGAGCATCTGATGGCAGCGCTCTACGCCATGGGCGTCGACAACGTCGTCGTGCAGATCGACGCCAACGAGACGCCGATCATGGACGGCTGTTCGGCTGCCTTCATCGCCGCGATCCGCGACGCTGGCGTTGTCGGACAGGCCGCCAAGCGCCGCTATCTGCGCGTCGTCAAGCCGGTCGTCGTCGAGATGAACGGCGCCCGCGCCGAATATCTGCCGCATCCCACGACCCGTTTCGAGGTGGAGATCGACTTCGAGACGTCGGCGATCGGCCGCCAGATGTACTGCGCCGACCTGACCGCGGAGCGATTCGCCCGCGATCTGTCGCGCGCCCGCACGTTCGGCTTCATGAAGGACGTCGAGCGCCTCTGGGCCGCCGGTTACGCGCTGGGCTCTTCGCTCGACAATTCGGTGGTCATCGGCGATGACGGCAACATCGTCAACCCGGACGGCCTGCGCTTCAAGGACGAATTCGTTCGCCACAAGACGCTGGACGCTGTCGGTGATCAAGCATTGGCTGGCATGCGCATTCAGGGCTGCTATCGATCCTATCGCGGCGGCCATCGGCTCAACGCGTTGGCTTTGCAGGCGCTGCTCGCCGACCGCCGCGCCTATGAGATCGTCGAGATGCCGGCTCGCCGCGTCGATCCGGTTCGTCATGCGCCGCTCGTCGCTGTCGCCGCACCCGCTTACGGGCCGCAGATGCTTTGACGGCGGAGCTAGGGCTTCGTCCCTGTTTCGCGACGGGTTTGCAAGGTATGAGTCGGCCGGGTTCGCAATGCGGCCCGGCCGATTTCGTTTTGGTCGCTCATAGGCGCGGCTTGGGCGTTGCCCGCCGGTGACTCCGGCGATCACTTCGTCGGCGGTGCCATCGCGTGAGCGCCGAAGCGGCGCTTCAGACACAAAAAAGGCGCCTTGGTTGGGCTTGAGCGTTGAGGCGCGGAGCCGCTTCGCGTAGAAGGTCGATGCCTTCGTAAAGGGCAGGGGGAAGCGAAACCGATGAGAACAGCGAAACCTTCGACGGTCGCGCGTCCCATGGGCGCGGTGCGTCTGGCCGTCATTCTGGCGCTCGGGGTCGCGGCGGGCGGCCTTGCAGGCTGCGCGTCGTCCGGAACCAGCGACGTCGAGGCGCTGGCCCTTGCCGCTCAGACCGACCCGCCGGATGTCCTCTACAACCAGGGCCTGGCCAATCTCGAGGGCGGAAACCTCAAGGAGGCATCGGCCAAGTTCGAGGCGATCGACCGGCAGCATCCCTATTCCGAATGGGCCCGCAAGGCCCTCGTCATGAGCGCCTTTGCGAGCTATCGCGGCGGCGACTACGACACGGCGGTGAATTCGGCCAAGCGTTATCTGTCGCTTTATCCGGGCACTGATGAGGCGGCCTACGCCCAGTACATCATCGGCCTGTCTTACTATAAGCAGATCCCGGACGTCACCCGCGACCAGAAGGAGGCGGCACGCGCAGCCGCCGCCATGCGCGAAGTGATGGAGAAGTATCCCAAGTCCGAATATGCCGAGGACGCCAGAACCAAGGTCCGCATCTCCCGCGACCAGCTCGCCGGCAAGGAAATGCAGGTCGGGCGCTACTATCTGGAACGGCGCGAATACGTCGCGGCGATCAACCGGTTCAAGAACGTCGTCGACGTCTACCCCGAGTCTCGCCAGGTCGAAGAGGCGCTCGCTCGTCTGACCGAGGCTTACTATGCGATGGGCCTCACTCGCGAAGCCCAGGCTTCCGCATCGGTGCTCGGCCAGAACTATCCCGACTCGCAATGGTACAAGGACAGCTATTCGCTGCTCCAGTCGAAGGGCCTGCAGCCCCAGTCCGGCGGGTCGTCGTGGTTCACCTCGGCAGGCAACAAGATCAAGGGCGTCTTCACCGGCTGACCCTGGACGGCATCTCACTTCTGGCGCCGGTGATCGAAAGGTTGCCGGCGTCTTGCATTTGCCATCCTCATTGCGCCGCGTTCACCCTATGTTGTAACCGCCCCCGCGACCGGGGGCGTCCTTGCCATTTCGGCGACGCTTGGGTACCGACGACCGGTCATGCTGGTACATCTCGTCATCCGCGACATTGTTCTCATCGAGCGGCTTGAACTCAGCCTCGGTGAAGGCTTGTCGGCGCTCACCGGCGAAACCGGCGCGGGCAAGTCAATCCTGCTCGACGCCTTGTCGCTGGCTCTTGGCGGGCGAGGCGACGGCGGGCTGGTGCGCCATGGTGCCAACAAGGGCGAGGTTGTCGCCGCCTTTGATCTGGCCCCGCAAACCGGCCAGGGTGTCCGCGCGCTGTTGGAGGCGAACGGCTTCGAAGATGCGGCGCGCGGCGACGGTGATCTGATCCTGCGGCGCGTACAGAATGCCGACGGCCGCAGCCGTGGCTTCGTCAACGACCGCCCTGTCAGCGTCTCGCTCCTTCACGACCTCGGCAGGGCGCTCGTCGAGATCCATGGTCAGCACGACGACCGCGCCTTGGTCGACCCCGAGGCCCACCGCACGCTCCTCGACCAGTATGGCGGTCTCCAGCCTGAAGCTGCCGCCGTCGCCCGCGCGCATGGCGATTGGCGCCGCGTCGGGGAGGAACTACGCGAGCACCGCGCCAGGGTCGAGGCCGCTGCCCGAGAGGCCGACTATCTGCGTTCGTCTGTCGACGAACTCTCCGACCTTGCCCCCATCGCAGGCGAGGAAGAGGAACTGGCCGAGCGCCGTCAGATCATGATGCGCTCGGAAAAGATTGCCACCGACGTCAACGATGCCAACGAGGAGTTGTTGGGCTCGTCATCGCCGATCCCGCCGCTTGCGGGCCTTCTGAAACGCCTTGATCGCAAGCGCGATGAACTGCCGGGCTTGCTGGATCAGGCGATCGGGCACCTCGACACCGCGCTCGATGCCCTCTCCGACGCCCAGACCCAACTGGAAGCCGCGCTCCGGTCGCTGGAGTTCGATCCCCGCGCACTCGAACAATGCGAGGAGCGGCTTTTTGCGCTGCGGGCCGCCGGCCGCAAATATTCGGTTCCGGTCGATGTCCTGCCGGAGCTCACAGCAAGGATGATCGGCGATCTCGCCGACCTCGACGCGGGCGAAGAGAAGCTGAAGCGGCTTGAAGCCGAACTCGCCGAAAGGCGCGCGCGCTTTGACCGGCTCGCCGTCGAACTGTCGGGTCAGCGTATGACGACCGCCAAACTGCTGGAAGCCGCCGTGATGGCGGAGTTGCCCGACCTCAAACTCGAACGCGCCGACTTCCTCGTGGAGATCGCGACCGATAAGGCCAAGCCCAATGCCGCCGGTATCGACGCGGTCGAATTTCATGTGCGCACCAACCCCGGCACCCGCCCCGGCCCGATGATGAAGGTCGCGTCGGGCGGCGAGTTGTCGCGTTTCCTTCTGGCCCTGAAGGTGGCGCTTGCCGATCGCGGCTCGGCGCCGACCCTGGTCTTCGACGAGATCGATACCGGCGTCGGTGGCGCTGTGGCCGATGCGATCGGCCGGCGCCTCGCGCGGCTCGCCCGCAGCGTACAGGTTCTCGCCGTCACGCATGCGCCGCAGGTTGCTGCCCGCGCAACGACTCA
>JBBSUS010000238.1:0-4933 GCA_038234195.1 Hyphomicrobiales bacterium
GAAGCAGCCGACCCACTCGCCACTGGCGAGCTTCGGCAGGTATTTCTTTCGCTGGTTCTCGTCGCCATAGGCGTAGATCGGATACATCACCAGCGAGGATTGGACGCTCATCATCGAGCGATAGCCCGAATCGACGGCCTCGACGGCCCGGGCAACGAGGCCGTAGGCGACGTAGCTTGCGCCGGCGCAGCCGTATTCTTCCGGGATCGTCAGGCCGAGCAGGCCGAGTTCGCCCATCTCGTTGAAGATCGAACGATCGGTTGATTCGGTGCGGTAGGCCTCGACGATGCGCGGCCGCAGCTTGTCCTCGGCAAAGGATTTGGCCGTCTCGTAGATCATCGTCTCCTCGTCGGAGATCTGGTCGGCGAGACGAAACGGGTCGGCCCAGTCGAAGGATGCCAGACGCGGCGCCTGGGTTTGCGAAACCGGTTCGTGGGCGGTTTTGGCGGTGGACATGTCTTGTGATCCTCCTGACGGCGTGGGCCAAGGTCTAGGCTTCAGGATAGCGCTGGCTTTCCGCCAAGGAGGCGGGGCCGCGCATTCATTCGAGTGCACCTCGGCACTGTCGTCGTTTACCTACCGCGCTAGCGGCAAAAACCAAAGGCTATGTCGGTCAGCACGATCCACCGCAGGGGGGAGTTTCGCATCCAGGAAACCCAATTTGCCGTGACAATGTCATTCACAAAAAAAGGCCCGGGCCGCCAGTGCGGTCCGGGCCTTTGTCAGCAGTCTCTTCGAGCGGCGGTTACGAACGAGGCGCCGTGCTGCTCGTGAATCAGCTGTTCATCTTTTCCAGGCTGTGGATGTAGTTCTCGGGAAACAGCAGCGAGTTCGGCGTCTTCAAACCCATATGATGGGCGATGTCGCCAATGAAGGCGCTGCAGTTGTAGGCGACCGCCTGCCAGACCGGCGAGGACGCCTGCAGATTCTTGATGTACCCGACCACGTCGGCATATTGCTCTGGCGTCAGATCGATCCGGTAGTGGGCCGTCATGTACTGGATTTCGGTGTCGCCGTCGCTCGGGCCGGTCTCCGATGGCACGGGTATGAAATGTCCGAGACTGTATGGAATGTTGCTCGTGGACGCCGGATGAAGGCCTGCGACCTCGGTCATGGAGTGGAGAAGCACGCCATTGCGGTCGTAGGGGATGTGCCCGTTCGCATCGAGCTTGCCATAGACCACGAAGGAGTGGCCGTAGCTCTGCGCAGAGCGCGAGCGGAAGTCGATGAAGTAGGGCTTGGCGAGGTTCGCGACGGGCCCACCGGTATCGGCCGAGGTCGACGCGTAGGTAGTCGTCAAAGAGGACATCGAGGTCTGGGGTGAACCCCAGATGATGTTCTCGCCGGAATTCTTTGCCGTGCAGCCAGCTGCGGCAACGCTCATCAGAGCGATGGCGGTGAAGCGCAGGATAGAGGAAGACATTGACTGGCCTTTCAAACCATTAACACCAATACCCTCCCGCACGACAAACGTCGTGTATCGACCCGCGGAAGAGCAATCTTACCGCGAACCGTATTTCATGCCGGGGAGGTGCTTGGGGAGAGGAGACATTGTCGCGCCTCTCCCCAAGGAACCAAAATCAGCCCTTCGTGACGAAGGTCTGCTCCTGGGCCATCGGCTCGGCCATTGGTGCCTTGCCCTTGCCCTTACCCTTGCCCATGCAGCCCGCGAACGAAGCGAGAGCAACGATGGTGACAGTGGCGATGACGATTTTCTTCATGATGAATGACCTATTCGTACCTAGACGGCTGATGCCGCAGTTCAGACATCCGACGCGATCAGCGGCCGGTGTTCTCGTAAAGTCTTGTTTTTTGGGCCGTGAGCAAGTGCGGAAAAGACACACTCGCCGCCGAACAGCCAAACGTCGCAAGGTGATCAACACGCACGATTACAAAAAACTTGATATAAAGCATATAAGAAGCTGAACTTATTGCCTTATTTCTATTGATCTATGAAGAGCCAATGGCCAAAAGAACAGTGACTCTCCGGCATCAACTCTCGTTAAAATCGGAAAGACTATGTCAGACAACGGTGGCTTTCGGGACACGCCCAATTCGCCATGATCAAATGCACTGCCGCTGCGCGAAAGATGCGCACCGAATCACGCGTCTGCGCGCAATCGAACTTCAAGCCTGCGGGCCATTTACCGTGGCTTTTGCCTCTCGGACGGCCTGTATATTCTGCTCGATGATGACCGGCTGCTGCTGCGCAGTGAACGCCGCTGGATCTCCACCGACTGCCTGGGCAAAGGCATCCTCCAACGCACTGCGGGTCGTTCCGCAATTGCCATAGGCGACGTTCGCCGCCACATTCTCATCGGTCTGCTCGAGCGCTGCTTTGACGCTTTCGTCGTAATTGCAGAATGCGTCTGACCGCAGCGCCTGGTCGAAGATGCCCTGGACGACCGGACCGTACTGCTGCTGGATCAGCGCCTTGCGCGCTGCATAGTCACGCAGATAGGTCTTGCGGAGCGCAAGCCGGCACTGGACATAAACCAGCGAGCCTGGCCGCATCAGCAGGCTCTGGCAGTGTGCATCGTCGTCGTTCGCCGTCAGCTGCAGCGCCTCGAGATCGGCATCGCCACCGCTGAGGCAGCCCGAAAGCGGCAGGGCCGAGAGTGCAACCAAGGTCGCGAGGAGGACAGGTGTCCGCATGAAACGTCTATCTTTCACTTAAAGCCTGCGCCTCGTATTCCAACGTCGACCGGCGGGATGAGTGGCCCGGCTTCGGCCGGTAAAACGACGGCATCGTCGCGACCTTTCGGACGGTGTCTGCCGACGAGTATCAGTGTGCCAAGTGGGCAGTACACGACTGGTGACCAGGCGTGTCACGACCAATCGCCATCGCACATCGCGCAGTCGATGAGTTCGTCCGTCAGACAGTGATGAACCGCAAGCCTGATCCGAAGCTGCTGTCATGGCGGCCGATACCAGCGTCAAATAGCGCGTCGCGCCGCGGCCGACCTCCCGGACGATCGGTCGAAGAACGTCATGAAGTCGCAAGAACGCAAGAAATCCGGCAAAGGTGTGGCGCTCGGCGACTGTCCTCGTGCTCGGCTGCTCACGGCAGCGGACGTATAGGAGCCGCCGGAACGATTTCGGCCGAACGTCAAAGGTCGAGGCCGGTAGTCTCCTCATGCGGCCGCGCTGGAATGCCGGTTGGGCCACTTGCGACAACGCGTGTTCAGTTGCCGCTGGTATCTCTCAACTGAGTGCGAACCTCTTCGCGAAGTTCGTCGGTCATCTGCTTGGCCGCGCAGGTTCGCGTCGCACTGGTCACCTTTTGTTGGTCGAGCTCGTCATGACCAATCGGGCAAACTTGACTCGCGACCTCGGACGACACGGCGACCGTCAATGGGATTTGTGAAACCTTGACCTGAAGCTGCGAGGCCAATTCGTTTTTCAACGTCCAATCACCAAGCGAAACGTCGACCAGATTGCTGTCGATTGGATCGACTGGCGGCAGTGGGGGCGTCGTCTCTGCAGGAGCAGCCGCCGGTTCGGATGCCGAAGAAGCGGGCGCCGTTCGTGGCATGGTAACGGTAGCGGGCGACTTCGGCGATGTGGCCGACGGCTTGGCAATTGGCTGATCCGGAGTTTGCATCTGGGCCCTCGCAGTCGGCACCAGGAGGATCGCGAGGATCGATGCTGCGCCGACGATGACGCCACGGCCCGAGCTTGATTGTCTCATTGAAGTCTCCGTTTTGCATATTCCGGTTGCCAACGCGATCAACCGGAAGCCGTTCCCGCTCGGATCGTTTCGACAGGGTGCCGCCGAATTGAGGTGGGGCGCTTTCGATTGCAAGATTGCGTGACGCGAAAGTCAGGCAAAATTGCCATCGCCATCACCGACGACACTTTCTGATAGATGATTTCTATCGAAATATATGTGTTTGGGTTCCTCCAAAAGATCATGGCAGCTATGTCATTGTGCATTGCAGCATTCGTGTTACCTCTTGTGGTGGGAGGTCTGATAAAGTTTTCGAAGGACCTGACAATGAATATCAAGATTGCAACCGCCGCCGCCCTTATGTCGATCGCCGCATTCGGCGCCGGAGCCGCTCACGCGGACGAACTTCGCCCGATGCAGGCAGGCCGGGTGTCGCTCGGCGACGTCACCGGCGTTGCCTATTACACCGTTGAGGGCGCGGATTTCCGCGTCGTCACGACCTTGAACTCCGGCGAGTCGGGCTCGCCGATGCGCTTCGTCTCGAACCTGTCGGATGGCCAGCTAATGACCATCGTGGTGCCCGGCATGGCCGGCCAGACTGCGGGCCAACTGGTGATCCAGCGCATCGGTGACACCGTCGATATCTCGTCGAAGGCCAACCTGCGCGCTTCGCTCGCACTTGATTGAAGTTGCAGGCGTCGCCGATGGACTCGCAGCCGGCCGACGATGACAATCGATCGAACAGCAGCCGGTCAATCGATCCAGACCTGACGCGCAAAGACTAGAAACCTCGAAGCCGCGGGCGCATCGTCTGCCCGCGGCTTTTCCCTCTCGGCGAAGAATGCCAAGATTAGGCATGAGCCAGACTTTGAGCCCCGTATCCATTCGCCCAAGCGACGCTCTGCTCGTCGTCGACGTGCAACTCGACTTTTGTGCTGGCGGCGCACTTGCCGTGCCGGATGCCGACGCCGTTGTGGACCCGATCAATCGTATCGCGGCCCAATTTCCCGTCGTCGTCCTGACTCAGGATTGGCATACGCCGGGCCATGCCTCCTTTGCCTCCACCTATGGCAAGGCACCGTTCGAAACGCTGGAACTTGTTTATGGCACTCAGGTGCTTTGGCCGGACCATTGTGTCATGGCCAGTGCCGGTGCGAATTTCCATCCGGGTCTGAGAATTCCAAGCGCGCAGATGATCGTTCGAAAGGGTTTTCACCCGGGCGTCGACAGCTACTCAGCCTTCATGGAGGCCGATCGCGCCAC
>JBBSUS010000239.1:0-4928 GCA_038234195.1 Hyphomicrobiales bacterium
AGAGACCACGTGGCCTGAGCCTGCCGCTCACCACGTCCGCTCAAGCGGTGGAGAAGCGATCCTTGTTGCGCCGCCAGACCGAAAAGTTCAGGCAGGACGCAATCGTGACCCAGACGAGGTAGGGCACGAGCAACCAGCCCGCGATCGCGTCGATCGGCATGAACAACGCGATGTTTACGGCAACGGCTATCCATAGCGCCACCACATCGGCATAGGCGAGACCGGCCCTGCGGACGCCGAAGAACAACGCCGACCATGCCGCGTTGAGCGCCAGTTGTAAAAGGTAGATGGCGAAGGGCATGACGACCAGCCCGGCCTCGCGATAGACCCGCCAACCCGCCACGGCAATCATCACGTAGAGAGCGGACCAGACCACCGGAAACAACCAGTTCGGCGGAGTCCAGGACGGCTTGTCGAGGGTCTGGTACCAGGGGCCAGGCTTGAAGATCGCGCCGCTCATGGCGACCAGAAAGACCAGCGCGAAAAAGGCGGCAAAGCTTGAGATCGTCGAAAGGCTCATGGCGCTTCATCCTCGCTTGGCGAACCGTTCGGCTCTGGAATTCGGCGATTTCGCCGGCATATGTCACAGTCTGCGACGGTGGTCTGTCCGCGACTCAAATGGATGCCGGACGTGGCGCCCTTACGAAAGAACCTGCCAATTCCGCCATTTCGAGCCGCAGGTTCAGCCGCAGAGTTGGACAAACGGCCCACTTCAACATGCCGCCTAATACCCTTGGCACCGTCCTGCCGCGCAGACACGCCACCAAGGTATCGTGTCGACTAGATAGTGCGGCCTCGCTCCAACCCAACGGTCTAATCAGTTCTTGTCGTGCATGCCCACCGAAAAGGCCGGAATCGAGGCACAAATCGCACGATCACCGGCCGACATCAAAACAAGCGCATCCGTTCGCATCTCCGCGTTCGCGTCGATGGCAGACGGGCGCCGCATGTCGGTCAGGTGGAGTGCCTTTGGCCATCCTGACACCAGTCAAGCTGTCCTCTGATCGCAAGATCGTATTGGCGTTTCCAAGAATTTGGTTCATAGTCTTGGATCGAAATGCAAATTTATGAAGTGATTTTCGCCTTTAAGGCATGTATCTTCTGCCTATCCTTAGGGAACTTTGGTAACATTCAGGGAGAATTCGATGCAACTCATGAGTGTGTGTAGAGCGCTTCGCGATCTGATCGCGCCTGCTCGACCGGGAGATGTCGATCCCGTGCGACGTCGATTGCTTTGCGGGATTGGCCTTGTGTCCGGTGCGGCTCTGGTCGGACCGTGCCTTCTTCGCAGCGCCCCGGCCCAAGCGGCAGGAATGTCGCATGATCTTGCGCGCGAGCCGGGCATGGAGCTTGCCCAGATGCGACGCCACGACCGTCGTGACCATGATGATCGCTTCGACCATGGCGGACGCGGACGCGGCAGAGATCGATTCGACGACCGCGGCCGTCACGACGGCAGGCGGCGGTTCGGCCGACGCGACCTCGTTCGGCGATGCGAGCGTGATCGCTTCTTCCAGCGAGAAAACCGAGGCCTCTGTCGGCGCCTGACCGGCGGCTTTCGCCCGCGGCCCGGTAATTGCATCAATCTCGGCGGGTTCGAAATCTGCGGCTGATTGTCAACGTCGTCGGCCGCGGTTCACCCGTCGGCGATCGCCCGGTCGCCTGTCGCCAAATGCGGCGGGCGCACCGGCTTCCATGAGACCCATTAAGCCTCTATATCGCGGCCATGAGCACCATGCCCGCGAATACCCCCCTCTCCCATATCCGCAACTTCTCGATCGTCGCCCATATCGACCACGGGAAATCGACGCTGGCCGACCGGTTGATCCAGTCGACCGGCGGTCTCGACGTCCGCCAGATGAAGGAGCAGGTGCTCGATTCGATGGATATCGAACGCGAGCGCGGCATCACCATCAAGGCGCAAACCGTACGCCTGCACTACACGGCAAAAAACGGTGAAACCTACGTTCTCAACCTGATCGACACGCCGGGCCATGTCGACTTCGCCTATGAGGTCTCGCGCAGTCTTGCCGCCTGCGAGGGCGCACTGCTGGTCGTGGACGCCGCACAAGGCGTGGAGGCGCAGACGCTGGCGAACGTCTATCTGGCCCTCGACGGCAATCTGGAAATCGTTCCGGTCCTCAACAAGATCGATCTTCCGGCTGCAGAACCCGACAAGGTGAAGGAGCAGATCGAGGAGGTCATCGGTCTCGACGCTTCCGAAGCGGTGATGATCTCGGCCAAGTCCGGCCTCGGCATCGAGGACGTGCTGGAAGCCATCGTCCACCGCCTGCCCGCCCCCAAGGAGGGCGACCGCAACGCACCGCTGAAGGCGATGCTGGTGGACAGCTGGTATGATGCCTATCTCGGCGTCATCGTGCTGGTTCGAATCATCGACGGCGAATTGAAGAAGGGCCAGATCGTCCGCATGATGGGCACGGACGCCAAGTATCCGGTCGATCGGGTTGGCGTCTTCACCCCGGCGATGGTCCAGGTGGAGGCGCTTGGCCCCGGCGAACTCGGTTTCATCACTGCGAGTATCAAGGAGGTCGCCGATACCCGCGTCGGCGATACGATCACCGAGGACAAGCGCCCGACGGCGAACATGCTGCCGGGTTTCAAACCCGCCCAGCCGGTCGTCTTCTGCGGTCTCTTTCCTGTCGATGCGGCCGAGTTCGACGATCTGCGCGCCGCGATGGGCAAGCTGCGCCTCAACGACGCAAGCTTTTCCTTCGAGATGGAATCATCGGCGGCCCTTGGCTTCGGCTTTCGCTGCGGCTTCCTCGGCCTTCTCCATCTGGAGATCATCCAGGAGCGGCTCAGCCGGGAGTTCGACCTCGACCTGATCGCGACCGCGCCAAGTGTCGTCTATGACATCAAGCTGACGAACGGCGACACGATCCAGTTGCACAATCCGGCCGACATGCCGGACGTGATGAAGATCGCCGCCATCGAGGAACCCTGGATCAAGGCGACGATCCTGACCCCCGACGACTATCTCGGCAACATCCTGACGCTGTGCCAGGAGCGGCGTGGCATCCAGACAGATCTGTCCTACGTCGGCAAGCGAGCTCTCGTGGCCTACGAATTGCCGCTCAACGAGGTCGTGTTCGACTTCTACGATAGGTTGAAATCGATATCCAAGGGCTACGCCTCCTTCGACTATCACCTCGCCGACTACCGCGAGGGCGACCTCGTGAAGATGAGCGTTCTCGTCAACGGCGAGCCGGTCGACGCGCTCTCCATGCTCGTCCACCGCGCCCAGGCCGAGCGCCGCGGACGCGGCATGTGCGAGAAGCTCAAGGAACTGATCCCAAACCACCTGTTCAAGATCCCGATCCAGGCGGCGATCGGCGGAAAGGTCATCGCCCGCGAGACCATCTCGGCCCTCAGGAAGGACGTCACCGCCAAATGCTACGGCGGCGACGCCACGCGCAAGCGCAAGCTCCTGGACAAGCAGAAGGAGGGCAAGAAGCGCATGCGCCAGTTCGGCAAGGTCGACATCCCGCAGGAGGCCTTCATCGCGGCGCTGAAGATGGATGGATGAGGGATGGTGCCGCAGAGGCCTTCAGTGCGCTGCGGCAGAAGGCAACAGCTTTACTCTATCTCAAACGACGAACGCCCGGAGCGAAGGCAGGCGGCGAGGACAACGGGAACGGACCAGGGCGACGTCGCGCGGTCAACCAGCCTCACGGTGAGCCTCTCAGCCCGCCAGGAGGCGGGACTGAGTGATTCTGTGGCCGCAGCGTTTGCGATGAATCAAGTGCTTGCGAAATTGGGGCGACACCCCCCACAGATCACTGATCAGGTTATCCGCATCCCAGTGCTGCGATCTCGCAAGCCCTGCGTGCGCACGCACGTTCAACTTGGTCGACGACAAAATCGTGCATCGCATGACCCAGAAAAATCCGGCAATCCGTCAGAATTTCATGCTGTTTCGGGGCAAGTGGGGCCCAGGGACGGAGTCGAACCGCCGACACTGCGATTTTCAGTCGCATGCTCTACCAACTGAGCTACCTGGGCGCCGTTTCGCGACTGTTTAGACAGCCTTTTGAGGCCAGCCTGATCACGAAAGCTGCGGCCTTATAGAAAGCCTCATTCCGCCTGTCCAGCGCTTGCCGTGACATTCGCGGAAAAAGTCGCAACCGGCCTGGCACGGTCCCTGTGCTTTGCCTTTGCCTGAGCCGCTGTCGGTATTGCGCGGCAGCGCGATGGAGGCGCAGTCGCGATGCAGTAGCGCAATGTGCGTCGGCCCCGTCGATCCCGCAAAAAGCTCGGCGATCATGCTTTTCATCAGTTGACGCGCCGGGCGAAATCAACCAAACAGCGCCCATCGCTGCCGTAGCTCAGGGGTAGAGCACTCCCTTGGTAAGGGAGAGGCCCGGGGTTCAAATCCCCGCGGCAGCACCAGATTACCGAACAAAATCAATAACTTATCGGACGAAGCGGCGCCGGACAAAAAGTCCGGATGCCCGTGGGCAGCACTTGGGCAGCGCTTAAAAATTCCGTTAATTGCGTAATTTTCGTAGATTAAACAAATGCTTAGCTCGATGTTGCCTGGGAATTTCCTGTTTTAACGCCAGAAATTCCCTAGTCTGCTTGTGGAGCGACGTGCCTATCAGCCCTTAAACGTAAAAGTCCCGTGAGCACTCATGGCGCCGGCGGTTCATGATACCAAAATGATCGCTTTGACTTTTAAGAGGCCATCGCATCCCATGATTGCAACGAATCAGCTGCGGGCCGCGATTGAGATGGTGGAAAAATACCTGCAAAAGGCATTCTTTCTGCTCGTGGGCCTGCTTTTCCTCACCGACCTCTTCATGAAGACGCCCACTTGGACAACGGCTGTTGCGGATGCCGCCGGTTCTCTCGGCTTTGCATCTGTCCCGATCATCGCCTGGTTCTTCCTCGCTAAGAAATTTCGGACC
>JBBSUS010000240.1:0-4927 GCA_038234195.1 Hyphomicrobiales bacterium
AGCGCAGGCGGCCGAGCCGCAGGCCTTGGTCAGGCCGGCGCCGCGTTCCCATGTGCGGATCGTGAGCGTGTCCTTCGCCGTTATCTCGGCGAGGGTGATGTTGGCGCGTTCGGGAAAGATCGGGTGATTTTCGAGCACCGGGCCGAAGCGGCCGAGATCGTAGGACCAGACGTCCTTCCTGACCCAGAAGATCGCGTGGGGATTGCCCATCGAGACGGCCGAAGGCGAATGCAGCACCGGCGCGTCGATCGGGCCGATCTGCAGTTCGATCGCGCGGGTGTCGGCGAATTCCTCGGCGAGCGGAATCTCGTTCCATGCAAAGCGCGGCTTGCCCATGTCGACGGAGATCAGGCCATCCTCGCACTCGCTTGCGGTCACGATGCCTGCGCGGGTCTCGAAGACGAAGTCGTGGCACCCCAGTTCGGCGGCGAGTGCCTGGACGACGCAGCGCGTGCCGTTGCCGCAGGCCTCCGCCTCCGAGCCGTCCGAATTGATGATCCGCACCAGTGCGTCGGTGCCGTCCGTGCGCGGATCGTGGATCACCATGATCTGGTCGAAATGGGTGGCACTGTCGGCGGCGAGCGCAAGGGCGGCCGCTTTCGAGCTGCGGCCGCGCGTGCCGCGCAGATCGGCAACGAGAATCTCGTTGCCGGCGCCGTTCATGCGCGCGAAGGCGATGCGGCCGTCGCGTGGTCTTTCGCCATCGTCGATCATCGGCTTGCTATGGCGGAAAATGCCCCAGATGAAAAGCCGCAAGGGAGCGCCCGTATCCGGTCGCCCCTTGCGATGGATGGCTTGATATTCGTCTTTGCGTTCATCTGCCCTGGAACAGGTTCTTCACGCCGTGCGGCTCGCAGCGCCAGTATTGCGGCGGGGCGGCGACCGAGGCGCCGAGTTCTGCGGCCGCGTGCCATGGCCAGCGCGGATCGTAGAGGATGGCGCGGGCCAGCGCGATCGCGTCGGCCTTGCCGCTGGAGATGATCTCCTCGGCCTGTTTCGCCTCGGTGATCAGCCCGACGGCGATGACCGGTATGTCGATCTCGCGGGTGACCGCCTCGGCAAAATGCACCTGGTAGCCCGGCTTGATGGTGATCTGCTGCTCGTTGGAGACGCCGCCCGACGAGACGTGGATCGCTGCACAGCCGCGTTCCTGCAGCGCCTTGGCGAAGGCGATGGTGCCGTCGATATCCCAACCGCCCTCGACCCAGTCGCTGGCCGACACGCGAACCCAGACCGGGACGTCCTCGGGCAGGGCCTCACGCACGGCGTCGAAGACCTCCAGCGGGAAGCGAAGACGGTTCTCGAGGCTGCCGCCATATTCGTCCGTGCGCTTGTTGGCGAGCGGCGAGAGAAACTGGTGCAGCAGATAGCCATGGGCCGCGTGAAGCTCAACGCCCTCGATACCGATCCTGACGGCGCGCACGGCGGCGGCGACGAAGTCGTCGCGGACCTTTTGAAGTCCCGCGTCGTCGAGTGGGCGTGGCGGATTGTCGTTGGCATTGTGGGCCGCGCTGGATGGCGCGACGGTCTGCCAGCCGAGCGGATCGGTCGGATCGATCTGATGACCGCCAAGCCAGGGCAGCGCGCAGGAAGCCTTGCGGCCGGCATGGCCGAGCTGGATCGCGACGGGAATGTCGGAATGGACCCGCAGCGAGGCGAGCACCTTGGCAATCGCGGCCTCGTTTTCGTCGCTGTAAAGGCCGAGATCGCCATGGGTGATGCGCGCTTCGGGCGACACGCCGGTGGCCTCCAGGATCAGGAGCCCGGCGCCGGAGATCGCCATCTGGCCGAGATGCATCACGTGCCAGTCGGTCGCCGAGCCGGCTTCCGCCGAATACTGACACATCGGCGCAACGATGATGCGGTTGTCGAGATGCAGATCGCCGAGGGTCAGCGGTTCGAAGAGGCGGCTCATGGGATCATCCTTGTGGGGGCGAGGCACGTATGGACCTGCCAAGTGTCGACACGGGCAGGCCCGGTCAACCGTGCGATTGCGAACGCGCCGTTTCGTCTTTGCGCGAGGGGGAAGGGCGGCGGGTTATTTCTCCCAGTCGACGCCGATGGCGCGACGGTCGAGGTCCTTTGCATCGTCGCTGATCTCCGCGGCCTCGGTGCGGTCGTCCTCATCCTGTTCTTGCGGATGTTTCGACGTGCCGATGCCGTCGGTGAGCGCGAGTTGGAACAGGATCGGAAAATGGTCCGACCCGATATGCGGCATGCGTTGCATCGACACCAGGGCAAAGCGGGCGTCGTGGAAGAGATGGTCGAGCGGCCAGCGCATGAACCAGTAGCGAGCGTCGAAGGTGTTGAAGAAGCCGCGGCCGACGCGCGGGTCGAGCAGACGGGACATGCGCTGGAAGAGCCGTGTCGTGTGCGACCAGGCCACATCGTTGAGGTCGCCGCAGACGATGGTCGGCAGCTTCTCCTTCGTGACCTGGCGCGCCACGCGCACCAGTTCGGCGTCACGGCCGACCGAATCGGCATAGGGCACCGGCGGCTCCGGGTGGACGCAATAGAGCCGAAACGGTTTGCCGTTCGGGAGGATCGCCGTCGTCACGATCGACGGCGTATCCTTCATCACCAGATGCTGAACCGTCGTGTCTTCAAGCTTCAGGCGCGAATAGAGGAGCATCCCGTAGCTGTTGTCGAGCGGCTCGCGAACATGGTTCGGCCATCGGTCGACGAGCACCGAAAGGGCATCGTCCCATTTTTCGTCCGTTTCCATGAAGATCGCGATGTCGGGTTCGCGAAGGCGCACGAGGTCGATGGCTTCCTGAAAGCGGACGTTCGACATCTTCACATTGTAGGACAGGACCGAGACCATGTTGGGCTGGTCGGGAGGCCCCTCGTAGACGTCTGACTGGCTGGGGCGGACCGGCAGGAACTGCGCGATCGCCCAGCCCTGCGCCACGAGACAGGCGATCTGCGTCGACAAGAGCGCCCATTCCCAGCGCGGGCGGTCGAGAAACAGAAGGCTTGCCAGGAAGAGGACGATCGCGGCGACGCAAAACTGCAGGCGTGGGAAGGAGAACACCCTGTAGAAGCCGTGCGAGATGGACAGGAAGGACAAGATCGTGACGACGGCGAGCAGCCCTGTCAGGACACCGATGACGATGAGCGCGATCATGGTCTGCTTCTCGACGGGGCCTGTCCCGCGATCGATTTCGTCATTTTGAACCCTCTTCTTCTGCTCGCCGTCCCGCCGTCAAGTCGCGGTGCCCGCTCCGTCTGCCGCTTGGCGATCCTGGCCGGTCCCTGCCTGGCGGGTGGTCTCGGCGCTGATCTCCAGCGGTGTCACAGGCGGTGCGTCGATCCGATGCGGCAGTTCGTGGACAAGGCCGGGACGGCCTGCAACGAAGCGCGGTGCGGGATGGTCCCATTTTTCGAGGGCTGCCGCGAGTCGCATCGGCGGATCGTCGACGGCTTCGTCGGTCAGCTTGAAATAGCCCCAATGGCTGCCGATCGCCATTTCCGCTTCGAGAAACCGTGCGGCGCGTACTGCCTCGTCGGGCTCCTGGTGCTGGGGCGCCATGACATAGCGCGGCTCGTAGGCCCCGATCGGCAGGACGGCGAGCTTTGCCGGCCCGTAGCGCTGTCGCGCGGCGATGAAGTTCGTTCCACGGTGGACGCCGGTATCGCCGACATAATAGAACAGCCCCGCCGGCGTCTCGAACGCGAAGGATGTCCAGAGTGTGCGACGGCGATCGAGGATGCCGCGGGCGCTCCAGTGGTGGGTCGGATCGAGCGTCACGTGGAGGCCGTCGGCCAGACCCACGCGATCGTGCCAGTCGAAGGCCTCGACGTCGATCTTTCGATGCCAGCCACGCAACAGCGCATCGACCCCGAGCGGCACGACGAAGCGCGGTGAAAAGCGCTTCTGCAAGGCGGCGACCGTCGATGCGTCCAGATGGTCGTAGTGCGAGTGCGACAGGCAGACGATGTCGATCTTCGGCAGGTCGTCGAACGCGATGCCGGGGTCGGCATGGCGCTTAGGGCCGAGAAAGGAGAACGGGCTGCAACGCCGCGAATAGACGGGGTCGAGCAGTATGTTGACGCCCGCCGTCTGCAGCAGGAAGCCGGCGTGGCCGATATAGGTCAGGCGAAGGCGCTCCCCGTCGACCACAGCAGGCGGCTTGTCCTTCGGCAGAGGGCTGTCGAAGCGGTCGGGCCAGGGCGCGGGGTCGCCTTGCATTCGCCAGCGCAGGATGCTGCGGAGATCTGCCGGCTCGATGCCGCCCGGATTGAAGAAGCGCGTCCCGTCGAAATGATCCGAACGCGGTCCGTCGTAATAGCGTCGAGTGAAGAGATGCGGCACAGGAACCCTTTCGTCCGGCCCGCAGATAGGCGCGTGGCCCGGCGGGTAAATGCCGGACATGGCGGGGGCCTTCGGGCGGGCGACGGATGGCGTTTGCCCATAGGAAAGCCTGCGTACGGCAAAGTCCTGCCATGCATCAGCCTTACGATGGGCCGCTTCACGGCGCTGGCACGCCTCGTCCGGCTGTGGCAGAAGGCGCGAACGCGTTCGTGCCGCCTCGCCTGGCACGGTCTTCTACCCCGATCGCGAATCGCTCATGTCTTCGCTCGACCTTTCCGAAAGCGCCCTTGCCGGCGAGGACGACGCCGAGGCCGGCAAGGCCATCGGGCCGATCTTCGCCTTCGTGCGCCGGCGGCTGCGCTCCAGCGAAATCTGGCTGGTCGGGCTCGCCCTGATCATCGGAGCCTCGGCGGGGGCAATGACCGTCGGCCTGCAGTGGACGGCCCATCACCTGCAGGCGCTGCTCTACGGCCTGTCGGCCGACGATCGGCTCTCGACCACGCGGTTCCTTGCCTGGCCGACGCTGCTGGCCCTGCCGCTCGGCGGCGCCGTCCTGTCGCTGTTCACCTTCGCGGTGAAGGCACGCAAGCGCCGGCTCGTCGACCCGGTCGA